>NZ_OY782853.1:300000-526151 GCF_963678425.1 uncultured Bacteroides sp. | reverse complement strand
CTCCAGTATTTTATACTTAATGCCTCCGGCAATGCGATAGTCTGTTCCCAAATAGTTCTTCTGTAAGCTGTCACTGAAGTTTGTTGGATAATCTTCAAACCACTTCCAGTATCGTGCCACATCATTTGCGGAATAAAGATTAACATGTCCGTCTTTTAGTTCAGCAAGCATCTCTCCCAATACCTCAAACAACCCATCGTTTGTCATGTTCGCACTGATCTTTTTCTTATATTTGGTATGAATAGCATCCCAGTCAATCTTTTTGTAATCGAGAAAGCAATACTGTTCATCAATAATCTTCCATAATTCCTCAAAATTACCTTGTGGCGTATTATTGTAGGTAGCTTCCTCCACACACGAAGAGAAGAGCAATGGAAGAAAAAGGAAAGCAATGCTCCAGATTGTATAGTATGTGATATGTTTTTTAGATTTCATCGCGATAATTTGCTGTATACATTCTAACTAATACGCTCTTACATTTGCAGGAAGCGGGTTCCCTTTCTTGTTTTTTACAAGGTATAAGTCCCTTACAAAACCAACCATGAATATGTGCGAATAGGTATGAGTCTTTAACTGATTGACTTTAGATTGCTGAATATCCCACAAATAATTTAGCCGTAATTTAGAACAACCAACAGGGAAATCAAGTGAAAATAATTGTCGTACAGAGGGTTGATTTTTCAGGGTTGTGAATTTCACAACTCCGTCACTATTTCCCAATGTGAATATCTCATAGTAAGATTGTCCGTAGTTAGGTGAAAACAACACGCCTGCCACAGGGAGATTAGCCTGATAACGGGCTACCAGTTGATAGTTTCTGATCTTGAACCGATAAATAATCATACCTGAGGCTGCAATATTTGCATAAGCTTTGGCTGACGCCGGGTTATTGGAGTTCTGGAGATTATAAACAAAACCACCGTTAAAATCGCCCAATCCTCCGGCAAGTAGTTTTAAATGATCATTGATATGAAATTGATAGTGCAGCCCATAGTTCCAGTTTACAAGTCCGGCAAAGGTATTATTGTTGTCTGGACTATTATGTGTATAGGATAGATTTGCCTGAAAGAAATTCTGCAACGAAACATTTCCGTTAAAGAGCTTTGTCATTCGCATCGTTTCTCTGGCAACCCGGCCCTCTATACCTTTGTATTCCTGTGGGGAAAGGTATGTATCGAGAATATTCGTATATCCCACTCCTAATGTTGTGGCACGAGTAATATATCGGTTTGCCTGTAATGAGTCGCTTTGAGCGGAAATAGTTCCGCTCATTCCAATCAGGATTGCAAGTAATGCAGCAGTTTTTCTCATTTTTATTTTGTATTTAACAGACATAGCAGGACTTGCAGAAATCTACAAAGTTTATCAGAATAATTTCATCTGTCCCGTTATCTCATCAATGATGTCGCCTTCACTTTTGTCTTTGTCCGGATCCATATTTTCAGATTCCGTATCTTCATCTTCGGACTCTTCAATGGCCGCTTCCGGAAAACGAATTGGTTCCAGTTCGTTTATGGTATCAATAGTGAAGGTTGTGATACGTTTACCTTTGGCCTTGAAACTTTTGACAGAGATAAACTCTTCCACATCTATAATTAACGGGTCACGGAAACTATCATTGCCCCCAAATACGACTTCTAAACGAGGATAATATTCATCACTCAGAAGAATTAGTTTGCTATCCTTGCTTTCGCCCAGATAATTCTGTTTGCGGGATGAACTGTCAAAGCAGAAACGTTTCAGATAGGGGAGGTTCTGCTGGTCGGCATCATACAGAGCAGCAGACCATACTTTGTTTGGATCGAACTTCTCTACGATGCTGACATTGTCCTCATAGTGATTACTGAGGTCAAAATTAGAAGTGTAGAAATCTCCGTTATTGAGTACGATAAGAATCGTTTCATCACTCTGGAATTCTCCCAAAAATTCTCCTCGTCCGTCATAATTCAGACGCAACACGTCACGGTCGAACCACACTTTTCGTCCACCCAGTGTGGAACCTCCTTTTTGTTTCAGTCCAACCTTATGCACATCGTTCTTTGTCAGGATATTCCCCATGGACTGACGTCCTTTGATTGCGATTTCACTAAAGTCCTTTTCGAAGATGATTCTTCGGATACGTGGGTTAGGTTTTAATGTTACTTTTATCACTTCGGCCTCACCGTTTGGATTTGCAGTGAAATAAACGATGCGTGAACCCGGCGTTCCTTGTGTAACATCGTACTCACGGTCGCGAGTCATAGCGGTTATGTTGAATCGTTTGATATAATGGAAACCCTCTTTCCCGTCCCGGTAAACAGCATTATAGATGGTCCGTTTGTCATTCTTCTTGAAAATATTCACATAAAGAACGTTTTTGCCTACAAACATCTTGTCAGCCACACGGACAATTTTGTATTTACCGTCGCGATAGAAGATAATCACATCATCAATATCCGAGCAGTTGGCAACATATTCATCTTTTTTCAGTGAAGTTCCGATAAATCCTTCTTCCCGGTTAATATATAGTTTCTCGTTTGCTTCCACCACTTTGGCTGCTACAATTGTGTCAAAATTGCGAAGTTCGGTCAAACGGGGAAAGTTCTTACCGTATTTATTTTTCAGCATGGTGTACCAATCAACGGTGTATTCCACAATGTTTGCCAAATGCTTGTCAATCTCCTCGATCTCACTTTTCATTCTGGCAATCAGTTCTTCAGCTTTATCGGAGTTGAACTTAAGGATACGTCCCATCTTAATCTCCATTAACTTAAGAATATCCTCTTTAGTTACTTCGCGTATTAGGATTGGATAAAAAGGAGTAAGTCTGCTGTCAATATGTTCACAAGCTTCATCCATTGATTTTGCCTGTTCAAACTCTTTGTCCTTGTAAATTCGTTCTTCAATAAATATCTTCTCCAAAGAAGAATATTGCAGATTTTCCAGTAACTCACCTTTGTGGATCAACAATTCCTGTCGCAGTAAGCTTAGTGTATTATCTACAGACTTTTTCAGTACGTCACTAACCTTTAGAAAGTGAGGCTTTTGCTCATCTATTATACAACAGTTGGGCGAAACGCTGATTTCACAATCTGTAAAGGCATAAAGTGCGTCAATTGTTTTATCTGAAGATACCCCCGGAGCCAGGTGAACAAGAATTTCTACCTGAGAGGAAGTATTATCGTCAACTTTCCGAATCTTAATTTTCCCCTTATCAACAGCTCTTAAAATAGATTCAATCACCGATGTAGTGTTTTTACCGTAAGGAATCTCCGTGATAGCAAGAGTTTTGTTGTCTATTTTATTAATCTTTGATCGTATTTTTACCGCTCCTCCACGTTCTCCGTCATTGTATCTGGATACATCAATGGAGCCTCCTGTCTGGAAGTCGGGATAAAGTTTAAAATCTTCTCCGTGCAGATAGGATACAGAAGCATCACACAGCTCATTAAAGTTATGCGGCAATATCTTGGAAGAAAGTCCTACAGCAATACCTTCCACTCCCTGAGCTAAAAGAAGCGGGAACTTTACCGGAAGGGTTATTGGTTCTTTGTTTCGCCCGTCGTAAGATTGTTTCCATTCAGTGGTTTTGGGGTTAAATACCACGTCCAGAGCAAATTTGGAAAGGCGTGCTTCAATATAACGGGGAGCCGCTGCACCGTCACCAGTAAGTATGTTTCCCCAGTTTCCCTGGCAATCTATTAATAAATCCTTTTGTCCCAGCTGAACAAGCGCGTCGCCAATGGAGGCATCACCGTGAGGGTGAAACTGCATGGTATGACCCACAATGTTTGCAACTTTGTTATATCTTCCGTCATCCAACCGTTTCATTGAGTGAAGGATTCGTCTTTGAACAGGTTTTAATCCGTCGTTAATATGGGGCACAGCACGTTCCAGAATAACATAAGAAGCGTAATCCAGAAACCAGTTTTGATACATACCAGACAGTTGATGCTTTACGTTTTCATCCTGGGCATCAACTGGTTTGTAATCCGAATGTTTATTGTTGTCTTCTAATTCTTCTTCTGCGGCATTTCCTCCTTCCGTGATATTTTCTCCGGAAGAAGGTATCTCTTCATCGTTCAAATCTTTGTTATCTATCTTGTCGTTGTCCATAAATATTCTGTTTCCCTTTTTTCTGTGTCGTTTTAACAACAAATTATGTTTTTTACACCTATTAATGATGATGTGCAGACAAAAATACGAATATTATTGAAAAAAATCACTTACTTTGCATTTTATTTCTATAGAGTGAGTTAACAAATAAAACAAAAGATATGGCACAAGAAGATGTTTTTAAGAAAATAGTATCACACTGTAAAGAGTATGGTTATGTGTTTCCTTCAAGCGATATTTATGATGGACTTGGAGCAGTGTATGACTACGGTCAGATGGGAGTAGAGCTGAAAAATAATATCAAGAAATATTGGTGGGACAGCATGGTGTTGCTGCACGAGAATATTGTTGGTATTGATTCTGCCATTTTTATGCACCCTACGATTTGGAAAGCTTCTGGTCACGTGGATGCTTTCAATGACCCATTGATTGATAACAAAGATTCTAAAAAACGCTATCGTGCGGATGTGTTGATTGAAGATCAGCTTGCTAAGTATGATGAAAAGATAAATAAAGAAGTAGAAAAAGCACGCAAGAAATTTGGTGAATCATTTGATGAAGCTCAATATAAATCTACGAATCCACGTGTAATTGGTCATCAGGAAAAACGTGATGCTTTGCACACCCGATTTGCCAAGGCTTTGAATGATAATAATCTGGAAGAACTTCGTCAGATCATTATTGATGAAGAGATTGTTTGCCCTATTTCAGGAACAAAGAACTGGACGGAAGTTCGCCAATTCAATCTGATGTTTTCTACAGAAATGGGATCTACCAGTGAAGGTGCATCGAAGATTTATCTTCGTCCGGAAACTGCTCAGGGAATCTTTGTTAATTACCTGAATGTACAAAAGACCGGTCGTATGAAAATACCTTTTGGTATTGCTCAGATTGGTAAAGCTTTTCGTAATGAAATTGTAGCTCGCCAGTTCATTTTCCGTATGCGTGAGTTTGAGCAGATGGAGATGCAGTTCTTTGTTCGTCCGGGTGAGGAACTTAATTGGTTTAAGACTTGGAAAGAACAACGCTTGAAATGGCACAAAGCCCTTGGATTAGGCGATACTAAATATCGCTTCCATGATCATGATAAATTGGCTCATTATGCAAATGCAGCTACAGATATAGAGTTCGAAATGCCATTCGGATTTAAAGAGGTAGAAGGTATTCACTCTCGTACAAACTTTGACTTAAGCCAACACGAAAAATTCTCAGGAAAGAATATTAAATATTTTGATCCGGAACTGAATGAATCTTACACTCCGTTTGTAATTGAAACTTCTATCGGGGTAGACCGTATGTTTCTTAGCGTAATGTGTTCTTCTTACTGTGAAGAAACACTGGAAGGTGGTGAAACACGCGTAGTACTTAAATTACCTGCTGCCCTTGCTCCAATTAAACTGGCTGTGTTACCATTGGTAAAGAAAGATGGACTGCCAGAAAAGGCACGTGAAATTATCAATGAATTGAAGTTCCATTTCAATTGCCAATACGATGAAAAGGACTCAATTGGGAAACGTTACCGTCGTCAGGATGCTATCGGAACTCCTTACTGTGTCACAGTAGACCATCAAACCCTTGAAGATAATTGCGTGACTATACGTCATCGTGATACAATGCAACAAGAACGTGTGGCTATTTCTGAATTAAATAATATAATAGCTGATAAGGTTAGTATCACTAGTCTGTTGAAGGCATTGATTTAAAATCATGAATATGAATAAAAAAATAGTTTTACTTCCAGTATTATTGCTGATGATGCTGTTGTCTTTTACTTCTTGTAACGAGTCAACAGCAGTTAGTCAATACGATAACTGGCAGCAACGTAACCAGACATTTCTTGATTCTCTGCAAAATGTTATAGATAGTAAATCAAATCCTAACTTGTTTGTAGTTACTCCGATGAGTAATTCAAAACTTAAGATTTATGCAGAAAAGGTAGCTGGATATGAAGTGCAGGGAAGTGCGCCTTTGTTTACAGATACCATACAGGTCTACTATAGAGGGAAATTGATTAATGGAGAAGTGTTCGATCAGAATTTTCAAGGAGCAAACCCTGATGCTAACTTGGATGTTCCAGTTAAATATCCGGTTTTTACTAGTGATACTAAATATCAAATAATTACAGGCTGGACAGAAGTGCTTCAAAAGATGAAAAAAGGAGAGCGCTGGGTGGTTTATATACCTTATCAACTGGCTTATGGAAGTGCAGGCAGTGGAGCAATCCTGGGTTATTCCACATTAATATTTGATATAAATCTGGTCAATTACTGGAGTCATAAATCAAATTGATCTCAGATACAAAAATTTGATTGAAAGCCCCGGCTCTTACCTAAGAGTCGGGGCTTTCAGTTTATTCAAGTTCTGGGAGATGAATTTTTACTTATTTAAGAGAATCATTTTTTCAAAATGTTCTCTGGTGTTACTTAGTCGTGGCACCTTATGCTGACCGCCCAATTTTCCTTTTTCTTTCAGCCAATCGTGAAACAGTCCTTTGCGGGCAACGATCACTTCCAATGGTTGAAGAGCAATGTCTTTGAAGCGTTTAGCTTCGTAATCAGAGTTTAATTCTTTGAGAGAAGCATCTAATATGGCAGCAAAATGATCAATTGAATCCGGCATTTTTGCAAATTCGATCAGCCACTGATGGCGACATTTGGCATTCTTGTCCATAAAAACCGGAGCGGCCGAATATTCATTTACTTGTGCCCCCGTCGCATTACAGGCCTTGGCCAGCCCTTTTTCGGCATTGTCAATGATTAGCTCCTCACCGAAAGCATTAATAAAATGCTTTGTTCTGCCTGTTATTACAAATTTATATGGATTCTTAGAGGTGAATTTAATAGTATCTCCAATCATGTAGCGCCATAAGCCACAGGAAGTGCTGATAACCATTGCATAATTCTTGTTTAGCTCTACATCGGCAAGGCAACAGGCTTCCGGGTTTTCTTTGCAGAGCTCATCCATGCTGATAAATTCATAAAAGATTCCATAGTCAATCATAAGCATCATGGCAGGATCTGAAAGATCGTTTTGAATGCCGAAGAACCCTTCTGATGCATTGTAGGTCTCAACATAATGCATCTTTTCTGATTTAATGAGTTGTTTGTATTGCTCACGGTAGGGTGCAAAACTAACACCTCCATGGAAAAAGACCTCCAGGTTGGGCCATACTTCTTCCAGCGTTTGCTTGCCTGTAATTTCCAGAACCCGTTTAATCAGTACCAGAAACCAGGAAGGAACTCCCGATAGGTTAGTGACATTCTGATGGATAGTTTCCTGGGCAATCTTTTCAATCTTGCAATCCCACTCGCTCATTAATGCTACCTTTTTGCCAGGAACACGGACCAGGTTGACTAAAGGATTGATATTTTGAATTAAGATTGCTGATAAGTCGCCTACCAGACTGTGTTTTGAATCTAGGTTAGGGCTATGACTCCCTCCTAAAATTAGCCCTTTACCGGAAAAGAACCGACTTTCAGGATTCATTTGAAAGTATAGGGTAATGCAATCTTTTCCGCCACGGTAATGAATATCTTTTAAAGCCTCTTTACTAACCGGCAGGAACTTACTCTTGTCGTTTGTAGTCCCGGATGATTTTGCAAACCATTGAATCCTGGAAGGCCAGATCAAGTTCTGTTCTCCCATACGTAATCTCTCAACGTACGGCTTAATATCATCATATGATTGTATTGGCACTCTTTTTTTAAATTCCTCATAACTTTTAATGCTATTATAGTCATATTTTTTCCCCCATTCTGTATGAACAGCCTGGAGAATAAGCCTGTTGAATACTTGTTCTTGTATGGATTCTGCAGCTGTGTCGTATAAAGCGAGCTCTTTAAGTCGAGGAAGGAATAATTTACTAATCAGTTTTGTACTGTTCATTCTTAATTCGATCAGATTACTAAATGTTATGCAAAAATAACTTTATTTCTTAATATTACTTCACTCAATGTTATTTTTTTTGTTCTTTTCAATATTGCTTCTATTTTTTTCTATCTTTACGCTCAGATTTATGACTAAAATATTTTAAGATATGAGAATAGGTATATTGACTTCTGGAGGAGATTGCCCGGGAATTAATGCAACCATAAGAGGGGTTTGCAAGACGGCAATGAATTATTATGGCATGGAAGTAGTCGGTATACATAGCGGTTTTCAGGGACTTCTGACAAATGATGTAGAGATCTTTACTGAGAAGTCAACGTCGGGGCTGCTAAACCAGGGAGGAACAATATTGGGCACTTCCAGAGAAAAGCCATTTAAGAAAAAAGGTGTTTCACCAGAAATAAATAAACCTGCAATCATGGAGCAGAACATTCATCAACTTGGGCTTGATTGTGTGGTCTGTATCGGTGGTAATGGTACTCAAAAAACGGCTGCTAAGATGGCGCTGATGGGATTGAATGTTGTGTCTGTGCCTAAGACCATTGATAATGATATTTGGGGTACCGATTTCTCGTTTGGTTTTGATTCTGCTGTAAGTATTGCTACTGATGCCATTGATCGTCTTCATTCTACCGCAAGTTCCCATAAGCGGGTGATGGTCATTGAAGTGATGGGTCACAAGGCGGGGTGGATTGCTCTTCATTCGGGCATGGCTGGAGGAGGAGATGTAATCCTGATTCCTGAGATAGAGTATGATATAAAGAATATTGGAGAGACAATAATGAATCGCCTGAAAAAAGGAAAACCATATTCGATTGTTGTGGTAGCTGAGGGCATCAGAACTGTAGAAGGAAAGAGCGCTGCCGAATATATTGCTCAGGAAATTGAACATGAAACCGGAATTGAAACCCGACAGACCGTACTGGGATATATTCAACGTGGCGGTTCACCTACTCCTTTTGACAGGAACCTTTCAACCCGTATGGGCGGACATGCTACTGAACTGATTGCAGATGGAAATTTTGGACGAATGGTGGCGTTACAAGGCAATGAAATATCCTCCATTCCTTTAAGTGAGGTTGCAGGAAAATTAAAAGTTGTTACGGAAGATCATGATCTTGTTGTTCAGGGAAGAAGAATGGGGGTTTGCTTCGGCTAAAAAATTCTCAATAACTACAATTGGTTAGTCTCATAGTCTAATTCACCATCTTCGGGCTCAATAACAACTGTTTCTGTTGAATCTGTTTCGATTGTATTTGTTTCAGGGATAGTGGTTTCAATAGCTTCATCAGTATCAGTGCTTTCTTGCTCAGCAGTAATTGTCGCTTTTTCTTTCTTTTTGGCTGCTGCGTCAAATACTTCCTGCAGGAAATTAGGAGTAGTCTGAATCTTTTTTAGAGCCATTTTGGCTGCATTCTGCTGTGATTCTTTTTTGGAATAGCCAATTCCTGTGCCGGCAGAAAGACCTTCAATAAATATTTCCGACTGAAAGATTGGGTTTGCCTCCTTGTCAAGGAACTGTTCAATTAAGTCGAAAGAAACTGTAACTCTATTCTTTTGAGTCCATTCAATAAGCTTTGACTTGAAGTTTACTTCCTTACGAGCTATTTTATCCAGATCAATGAAGCGTTTCATGATTTTTATTTCCATGAAGTACTTGCAGGCGTCATACCCCCGGTCAAGGTAAATGGCTCCCACTAATGCCTCAAATGCATTACCGCACATGTAACTGTTGTGAGAGGAGGTACGGGTTGAATATTTAATCAGTTTATCAAGCCCTATCTCAACGGCAAGCTTGTTAAGTGTTTCACGCTGAACTATTTTAGAACGGGTGTTAGTTAGGAAACCTTCTCTTTTTCCCGAAAATTTCTTGTATACAATGTCAGCAACGATGGCATCGAGGATGGCATCTCCTAGGAATTCCAGACGTTCGTTGTTGAGCGGACGACCTTTGTCGGACTTTACAGAAGATGATTTATGAAGTAAAGCCTGATTGTAGATTTGAATGTTATGTGGGTAGAATCCAAGAATAGAATAGAAACAAGAATAAGACTCTTTATCCTTGCGGAATAAGAGCCTTATTCTATCTATTTTATTGTGTAACACGATCTTATTCGCTGTATTTTTTAAAGATAACGCATGCATTGTGTCCACCAAAACCAAAGGTATTAGAGAGTGCTACATTAACTTCACGCTTTTGCGCCTTGTTGAAGGTAAAATTCAGGTTATAATCAATGTTCTCGTCATTGTCTCCTTCTTCATGGTTGATGGTAGGAGGAACGATTCCATTTTTTATAGCAAGAATACTTGCAATTGCTTCTACAGCACCGGCTGCTCCAAGAAGGTGACCGGTCATAGACTTAGTGGAACTTATATTCAGCTTATAAGCATGTTCACCAAATACTTCTTTAATTGCTTTTACTTCGGAAAGGTCTCCTACAGGAGTTGAAGTTCCGTGAACATTGATATAATCAATTTCTTCCGGTTTCATTTCTGCATCCTCAAGGGCATTTTTCATCACGAGCTTAGCTCCCAAACCTTCCGGGTGTGAAGCTGTTAAGTGATATGCGTCTGCAGAAAGACCAGTTCCTACAATCTCAGCGTATATTTTGGCTCCACGTGCTTTGGCGTGTTCCAGTTCTTCTAAAATGATACATCCGCCACCTTCGCCCATAATGAATCCATCGCGGCTAGCACTGAATGGACGAGAAGCTCTGGTTGCATCTTCGTTTCGTGTAGATAAAGCATGCATTGCATTAAAACCGCCTACTCCAGCTTCAGTAATAGCTGCTTCAGAACCACCGGTTACAATAACATTTGCTTTATTCAATCGGATATAGTTAAATGCATCAGCTATAGCATTTGAAGAGGTTGCGCAAGCCGATACCGTTGCAAAGTTCGGACCGTGAAAACCATACATGATGGAGATCTGTCCGGCTGCAATATCCGAAATCATTTTAGGGATAAAGAAAGGATTGAACTTTGGGCCGTTCTCTTTATTGATTGCATAGTTCTTTACTTCTTCTTCAAAAGTTTGAATACCACCAATTCCAGCACCAAAGATTACACCTATTCTGTTTAAATCTTCTTTCTCAAGATCAAGTTCGGAATCCGTTACGGCTTGTTTAGCTACAGCAACTGCATACTGCGTGTAATGGTCCATCTTTCTTGCATCCTTGCGATCAATGTATTCGGTAACATTGAAATTCTTTACTTCGCAAGCGAATTTAGTTTTAAACAGTGACGTATCAAAATGAGTAATAGGTCCTGCTCCGCTCACACCGTTGATCAAATTTCCCCAAAACTCGGGAACAGTGTTGCCTATAGGAGTAAGAGCACCAAGACCTGTTACTACAACTCTTTTTAATTCCATATGATGAAATCAGAATTAAGCTTTAGCAGCTTCAATGTATGTAACAGCGTCACCTACAGTAGCGATCTTTTCTGCTTGATCATCAGGAATAGAAATACCGAATTCTTTTTCGAATTCCATAATGAGTTCAACAGTATCAAGTGAATCTGCTCCCAGATCATTAGTGAAGCTTGCTTCTAAAGTAACTTCAGATTCTTCAACGCCTAATTTATCAACGATAATCGCTTTTACTCTTGATTCAATTTCAGACATAACTTTTAGTTTTTAATTAATAAATTGAATTATTTTTTTAAATTTGCAGCTGCAAAGGAATGAATATTTATTGTTTCGAGCAAATATTTAACCAATAAAATTCATTCTATTGCACATTTTTCACGATTGTGTGCACAGAATAATCATTTTATGAGTATAAAAATAGCAATTTTTGGTTCTGGATCAGGGACGAATGCTGAGAATATTATTCAATATTTTGAAAACAGCTCGTCTATTGAGGTAGCTTTGGTCTTATCTAATAAAGCAGATGCTTATATATTAGATAGAGCCAGATTGCATCAGATACCGTCTATAGTTTATACAAAACCGGATTTTCAGGATGCAGATAATCTGTTATCATTATTAGAGAAGTATAATATTGATTTTGTGGTTCTTGCTGGTTTTCTTCTTCAGATACCTGTTGAACTTATACATAGATATCCTAATAAGATAGTAAATATACATCCTGCTTTGCTTCCCAAATTTGGTGGTAAGGGTATGTATGGCGATCGTGTGCACGAAGCTGTTATTGCTGCCGGCGAGAAAAGTTCAGGTATTACTATACATTATATAGATGAGCACTATGATTCTGGTAGTGTAATTTTCCAAACAACATGTGATGTGCTTCTTTCTGATACTCCTCAAAGCCTTGCATCACGAATTCATGCCTTGGAATATAAATATTTTCCGAAAGTTATTGAAGAGACTATCTGCAAAGAGTTCAAGTTGTCTCTTGGATAATTTGAAAGCATAATTTGTTACAATACTAAAGTGGTGGTAACAAACTTCCTGGAAAACTCCTTTTATATGTCTTGAAATAAAATTTGGCACTCCTCTTATCACGGCGTTTCAGAAGGAGACTCCTTGGTTATACCCCCTCCAAATCAACCTTATGTTTTTTCCATGAAAAAGAAAAAAGACAATCCCAGCCCCATAGAAATTGCTGAATTATCTGATTTTATTCGCCAATAAATAAAAATCATACTCCAATAAATAAAAACCATTGGAGAATAAATCTGAATGATTCACCAATTATTTTTTCAAAAAAAGGCATAAGAATAGTTGCCGAATAACTTCTCTGAAAGTATCAAGTGACGTTTAATAATAAGTCTTGATGTTTTCAGAAAGTGTCTAGACGTTTAAAACCTGCCAGCAAGAAATTCCAGACCATTTATACCTTAGTTTGTAAAGACAATGAATTATCAGTTTATAAAAGCAAACCCACTAAATAATTTTAACAAGTATCGATTTAAAACGATAACATAAAAGAGCTTAAGAATGATTCTAACCGTAAATACAATGGACAATAGGCACCAAAATGCAAAAAACACTGCCAAAAAAAAGGCAACTTATAACTGAATCATTTGTCCAGGTATTTTATTTTCGAGTGGTAACTATTTAATAATCAGTGTATGCCAGTACAAAATCGTGGGGCTATAAATATAGGTATATAATACATCATTCAGTGTCTTTAATTATTTTAAAAGAATCAACCTTGTTTGACCGGTTTTTAGCTGTTGTATACTTTCCCCTTTTAAGGCGCTGAATATGGTTGACTCATGGAAATCGATACCCTGCACAAGCTTTCGTTTTTCGTATCTTATGCCTGATTTTTACTTTCTACTTTAGTCTCGAATCCGTTAGCCGGATTAAATTGGGCATATTTAATTAAATGGATCTGTTGTTTATTTATTAATATCTTGTATGACTACCATAATTCTAGTCTTTACTGAATTATAAACTTTATGAATCGTATTTTAAAAGGCTGAGATGCTTTTTTTAAATTAATTTATATTCGTATTATAATTTATATTTTATTTCTTTTGTTTTTTTATTGTTTTAGATATGATGCTGTGATGCTGTATTTGGAATAATTATGTTATTGTATTAGCTAAAAATACGGCATTATGATTTTTATTATTTTCATAAACTGTCATTATGAGATTTTAGATTGATGCTGAAAGGGCGATTAAAGTGATAATTTTATCTTTATAAATGTTTTTAGAATATAAATGCAAGTATTTTAATATCTATTTTATTTTATTTTGTTATATTTTAGTTTTTATTCTAAAATAAATTTATAAATTTGCAAACAAACCTAAAAAAGTAAAGCTTATGAAAAGAAACTTTTGCTTACTATTTGTCTTTTTTGCTGCATTAGGGCTTTTTGTATCTTCTCTGGCAAATGCTGCAGGAAACTCGGAAGTACAAGCCTATCAAAATGTTCAGCAAACAAAGAAAATCTCAGGAACAGTTGTTGATTCCAAAGGGGAGCCTGTTATTGGCGCCAGCATATTGGTAAAAGGTACAAATAAAGGCACTATTACCGATGTCGATGGAAAATTCTCATTAAATGCTTCACAGGGTGCAATTTTAGTTGTGTCTTATGTTGGCTATACAAAGAAAGAAGTGGCAGTGAAAGCATCCGCTGTTTATGA
Organism: uncultured Bacteroides sp.; assembly: GCF_963678425.1. Classification (NCBI taxonomy): domain Bacteria; kingdom Pseudomonadati; phylum Bacteroidota; class Bacteroidia; order Bacteroidales; family Bacteroidaceae; genus Bacteroides; species uncultured Bacteroides sp. The sequence goes on along the minus strand of NZ_OY782853.1, from coordinate 512,105 downwards.
CATTGTGCTTTCAGAAGATGCTCAGGCTCTTAGCGAAGTAGTGGTTACTGCAATGGGAATTAAGAAAGAAAAGAAAGCCCTTGGATATGCGGTTTCTGATATTAACTCTCAGGAGTTAATGAAAAATAAGCAAACAAATGTTGTTAATTCTTTGGCTGGTAAAATTCCTGGCGTAAATATAACGCAGGCAGGTGGCGCCGCTGGTGCTGGTTCTAACATAGTTATTCGTGGAGGTAACTCTGCAAGTGAGGATCGTGACAATCAACCGTTGTTTGTTGTAGATGGCATTGTTTATGATAACTCTACAGTTAATGCAGGTAATTCCAGTACAGATGGAGTAACTAAAAATGCAACTACATTTAGTAATCGTGTGATGGATATTAATCCCGAGGACATTCAAAGTATGTCAGTTTTGAAAGGAGCTGCTGCTTCGGCACTTTATGGTTCTCGTGCCGCTAATGGTGTTATAATCATTACAACGAAAAAAGGAGCCGAAGGTACTACTCGTGTAAACTTTAGTAGTAAATATTCTTATTCCTGGGCAAATCGTTTGCCGGAGCAACAATCTACTTACGGACGCGGTTTCTATAATGAGGCTGGTGTCTTTAGTGATTATACAACTGATTCATGGGGAAAGAAGATTGATGGTGCTGTCTATAATAATATAGATAATTTCTTTCGCGGAAGTAATGTTTACGACAATAGTGTGAGCGTTGCTGGTGGTAGCAAGAATGGTTCATTCTATTTATCGGCTTCTAATTTTGATCAGTCGGGTATCGTTCCTACAACTGGTTATAATAAAACAACATTCCGTTTTAATGGAGAACAAAAATATGGCGTATTGACGGTAGGTGCTAATGTTTCCTTCTCTCAGGCAGATACGAAGAAAACATTAACATCTGGTGGCTTATATGATCATGGAGGAAATGGCGCTATGACAGCCTTATATGGCTGGGCTCGTAGTGATGATATGAAGCATTATCTGAATGATAATGGAACAAAGTATCGTATGTTCGAGGGACTTCAGGAATTGGCAGATGATGTTGAAAACCCATATTGGATATTGAATAAGAACAAAATGTCTGATTCAAATTCCCGTTTTACAGGTGCGTTAAATGCCAGTTTAAAGTTGACTGACTGGTGGGATGTTTCTTCTCGTGTTGGTATCGACAGATATACGATTGATTCTTATACTTATACTGCTCCGGGCGGTGCTGTTGTGGAAAAGTATCAAGATGGCTATTTAAGTAAAGGTGCTTATACTTATCAATACATAACAACGAATGTAATGTCTAATATGCATAAGACAATCAAAGACTTTGACTTAAACTTTTTGGTTGGTACGTCGACTGAATCTACTAAAACAGCAAGCTCATCTCATTGGGGGTATAATTTTGAAACAGAGGGTACAATAAGCTTTAATAATATTTCTTCTGATAATCAGTTCTTTAAAGACAGGACGAGCCGTCATCGTTTGGTTGGCGTCTATAGCGAATTGCGCGCTGCTTATAAGAATATTGCTTATTTGACTGTAACCGGACGTAACGATTGGTCTTCAACATTACCTGTTTCAAATCGTTCTTATTTCTATCCTTCTGTATCAGGCAGTTTTGTCTTTACAGAACTACTTCCCAAAAATGACATTCTTTCCTTCGGAAAAGTTCGTGCTTCATGGGCACAAGTGGGTAAGGATGCTAGTGCTTATGCTACTAACACTTACTTACGTTCTGTGGCTACTTTGAATGGGGGAACTATTGGTGTTGGTAATGATTGGACAGGAGGTAATGATAAATTAAAGCCGGAAATACAAAGTTCCTATGAGTTAGGTACTGAATTGCGTTTTCTGAATGGACGTTTAGGTTTGGATTATACATATTATTACAGCAAAACAAAGAATCAGCTATGTTCTCCTCGTTTGGCTCAATCTACCGGTTATATTTTCCTGACATTGAATGGCGGCTCTGTTCTTAATAAAGGTATGGAACTCTCTATTACAGGTAAACCTGTTGTTACAAAAGATTTTCAATGGGAAGCTACATTAAACCTTTCAGGGAATCGCGGACGTTTAGGAGATTTTATTCAAGGCGTTGATGTTTTTTATGTTACAGATGCCCAGGTAGGAGGTGTTAAGGCTGGATCTATTCCTAACGGAGGATATTTTCTGGGATTGACAGGTAATAAGTGGATGCGGGAAACAAACACAAGCGGAAATGAGATTTCCAATGGACGATATATTATTGATCAAACAACAGGACTGTATAAAGATAGTAAGGTGGAAACTAATGTGGTTGGTAATCGTGAACCAACAATGATTGGTGGCCTTAACAACAGCCTGACTTATAAGAATTTTAATCTTTCATTCCTATTTGATTTAAGATTGGGTGGTGATATATATAATGGGACAGAATATTATTTGTCATCGAAAGGACTGAGCAACCGCACTTTGAATCGTGAGTCTGTTACGTTTACAGGTGTTGTGAATACAGGAACTGCTGCTGCTCCAACTTATGAGGAAAAGACCATCACGTATGATGGAGATAAAACTTATACGGTTAATGGTGCACAGAAGTCTGGCAGATATATGATTCAACAATATTGGGATGCATATAATAATAATGCATATAATTTTATCACTAAAACAAATTGGATCAGACTTCGTTCTGTTTCGTTGTCATATGACTTTAAAGATCTGCTGAAAAAACAAAATCTGATCAAAGGTCTCAGTGCAACACTTACCGGAACCAATTTGCTTCTTATAACAAATTACAAAGGACTTGACCCTGAAACATGTGCAAGTGGTTCTGGAACAGGTGGCTCAGGCTCTGCTGGAATTGACTATTGTGGCGTTCCTGCAACTGCCGGAGTTTCGTTTGGCGTTAATCTTACATTCTAAATTAAACGATAATAATAAATATATATGAAGAAGTTTAAATATATTGCATTGGGTATGGCACTCGTGTTTGGTATGTCTTCGTGTAATGACTATCTGGATGTAAACACAGATGAAGATAATCCAACGTCAACAAGTGCAACTGTTAATACTCGGCTTCCATGGATTCAGAACTATTTCGCTTATGCATGGGGTACAGCTGGTATGCGTTCTTGTACAGCAGCAGGTCTTTTAACTCAGACCTCAGCCACAAGTGGTAATGGCCTTATTGCTGCATGGAATCCCGCTCAGGGTAGTTGTACAACTGTTTATCAAAACTGGTATATTGGCGCAGGAGTAAACGTTGATCCAATGATTGAGAAAGCAAAGGAAAGTGGAGCTTATTCTTATATAGGCGCTGGTTACTGCATTAAGGCTATGGGCTTTATGATGATGCTTGATTTGCATGGTGAGCTACCTTTGACAGAAGCCTATACAGGAAAATATAATCCATCATATGATGATGGCAAAACAATGTATTATGCTTGTATGGATTATCTGGATAAAGCGATTGAAAATCTTTCAAAAACTCAGGAAACTACAGCGCCATCATTCGCAGAAGGGGATCTTTGGAATGGAGGAGATGTAAGTAAATGGTTAAAGCTTTGTTATGGTTTAAAGGCTCGTTATTTGCTTAAACTTTCAAAGAAATCTGATTTATTTGATCCTAATGCAATTTTAGCTGCTTTAGAAAAAGCACAAACGGCTAATAGTGATAATACTACGATTAAACATTATAATGTTGAAGGAGACGAAACGAATTTTACTGTTTCTGATCCATATCAAACGAATGTTTTCTGGAATAGTGTGGGATATGGTACTGCATGCCGTCTTACTCGTTGGTATATCAGCATGCTTGATAATAGTTTTTCAAATGGATTGGGTGTAATTGATCCCCGTTTAAGTAAACTAGTGCCTGCCATGATGAGCAATGTTGTTCTGGATCAGGACGGAATTATAAAAAGCTATGTTTGGAAGCGTGATAAGGGGGTTGATATGATGAATTCTGATATTCGCCAGCGAGGTGCTATTTATGCTGGTGCGTTTGCAACTTCCGCAGATGTGACACTCAAATATACGATTGCTGATAATGACGCACGAAATAAATTTATTGCAGATGCTTCTAATATTCATAAGGTAGTAGTCAATAATAATGATGTAACGGTTACTTATCAGAAAGGATCTGCATATTGTAATTCTACCAATTATAAGGATGCTGTTGATACAGTGTATGTTAGTACACGTACTAATAGTATGTCAACTAGCGGACGTTCTGTTACGGATCTGTTCTATTATCCGTCAGCAGGGTATAATTATGTAGCTGGTACAGGAACATTTTATGCTCGTCCTAACTCTGATTCAGATATCTTAACATACGCTGAAATGTGCTTTATTAAAGCAGAGGTATATCTCCGTACAGGTAAAAAGGATGATGCCTGGAAGGCATATAAGGACGGCGTTAAGGCTCATTTTGACAGGATGCAGACAAGACTGGCTAAATGGAAATCAGACGGAAGTAAGAATCCGGACGAAATGCCAATGAATGAAGCTGATATAACTGCATATCTGAATAGTAGCGCTGTTTGTCAGGCATCTGGATCATTAACAATGGCAGAAATTATACGTCAAAAAATGATTGCCATGGGATATGACATGGAGATTTGGAATGACATGCGTCGTTTTAATTATAGTGCTGGCAATATAGGCGATTTTGGAACTGTTTATATTGACTATAAACGTCCGAAGGAGTTCTCGGCGACAAATAAAATTATAGGCTCTTCTGCTACAGATCTAACTTATTGGCCCCGTAGATTTAGCCAAAGTTCTCATGAAAGTAACTATAACTTGACCCAGTTGCTCGCTTCTAATAAATATGCGATGCAAGATCCAATCTGGTCATGTCCTGTTTGGTGGGATTGCACAACAGATGCCGAATATTATGGTTATATTAAAAAATAATAAGATAGTATATTTTAAAGTCTTATAATAGCTCACTAGCTGTTTACTATCAATCAGCTCTTAAAAAGCATCAATAAATTATATGTATGCTTTTTAAGGGCTGACTAGTTAATATTGGTTTTGTCTTTCGTATCTTATGCCTGATTTTTATTTTTTACGTTACTTCCTAGGTAAAATTCTTCAGTCTTATTGTATTTTATCTGCTATAAAACAGCTTAATTAATTATTGAAAATTGATATTTAGATAATTTAAGTATTGGAAACAGTATTTTAATATATAATTTCTTGTTATTTGATTTTTATTATTTATGTTTGCAGTTGTAAAATGTTGACCTTGAACTTATTGCATAATCTATGAGAAAAATCGGAATCATACTGTTTTCTTTTAACCTTTTTATCGGACCAATATTTGCAACGCAAATGTGCAGATCAAATGAATCTGGTTTCGTAGGGGATGATTCCAATTATCCAGATAGATCTGAATTTAGCTCTGATTTTTATTCGTCTAATCCTAATAAAAACGCAAATGAAGGCTACTTTACCGGCAGCTCAGTTTGCGAGCAAAAGACGAGCCATGTTGCTGCGTCTTGTTGTGCTGACCTAACCAAAAAATCCCTCCATCAGAACTTTAATAAAATAGTTCTTGGAGGGATTATTCAAGGAGATACTTCAAAAAAACAAATAGCTTTGGTTTTTACTGGTCACCAGTTTGCCGATGGAGGTGAAATAATATGTAACACCCTGAAACGCCAAAAGGTAAAAGGCTCTTTCTTTTTAACCGGAGATTTTTATCGTACTTACCCGAAATTGGTAAAGCATTTGCAGAAAGACGGGCACTATCTTGGCCCTCACTCTGATAAACACATACTTTACGCAGACTGGATTAAGAGAGATTCCACATTAGTTACACGTGAGACTTTCCGTAAAGATCTGATGGATAACTATCAGGCAATGATAAAAGCAGGAATAAAGCTACCTAAATCCCGTTATTTCCTTCCTTCTTATGAATGGTATAATAGTGAAATATCGTCCTGGAGCTCTGGTATTGGTGTGCAACTTATTAACTTTACACCTGGAACTACATCGAATGCTGATTATACTCTGCCACAGATGAAAAACTACCGTTCTTCTGAAGAAATTTATAACAATATTATGATTTATGAGCAAATGCATTCATTAAATGGTTTTATGCTATTAATTCATATTGGAACGGATGCCCAGCGAACAGATAAATTTTATAATTATCTGGATAAGTTGATTATTGATTTAAAGTCGAAAGGATACGAACTTATTTCTGTCGATAAGTTATTATGAAATTATATTTGATATTAATATAGTGCTATTTATAATATTAATATGGCATATTGATTTAAATAAATAGATTTATGTATTATTTTGATGATTTGTTTTAATGCAGGAATAAAAGACGATAAATAAAGTAATTTTTGTTTTGTTTTATAAATAAATGCCTCTAAATTTGCATTTGTTAATGTTTGTTTTTGTATTAAACAAAACAACAGTTAGTTTGAATTCCTCTAACAAGTCTATTAAACTTAAGAACTGTTTGGAATGATTCAATAAATTATAAATATGAGCCCAATTCTAGTTTTATCAACCATCGTTTGTTATTTTATTGTCTTATTTGCCATATCTTATATTGCAGGTAGAAAAGCCGATAATCAAGGATTTTTTGTGGGAAACAGGAAATCTCATTGGTATGTTGTGGCCTTTGCCATGATTGGTTCTAGTATTTCCGGAGTTACTTTTGTTTCTGTTCCGGGAATGGTTGCAGTGGGTAATTTTTCTTATCTTCAGATGGCACTTGGATTTTTGGCAGGGCAGTTTATTATTGCTTTTCTACTGATTCCTCTTTTTTATAAAATGAATTTAGTCTCTATCTATGAATATCTGGATAATCGCTTTGGCGTTTCTACACATAAAACAGGAGCCTGGTTCTTCTTTATCTCTAAAATGTTGGGCGCAGCAGTTCGTCTATTTCTGGTTTGTGTAGTTTTGCAGTTATTGGTTTTTGGACCATTGCACCTTCCATTCTTATTGAATGTGGTTTTTACTGTTTCACTGGTGTGGCTTTATACTTTTCGCGGAGGAGTAAAAGCTTTGATCTGGACAGATTCACTAAAGACTCTCTGCCTGGTTGGTTCTGTACTTTTTTGTATTTATTATATAGCTTCAGATTTGAATTTCTCTTTTGGTGGGATGATGAATGCTATTGCAGATAACGACTATTCAAAGACTTTTTTCTTTGATGATGTTAATGATAAAAGATACTTTTTTAAACAATTCCTTGCCGGAGTGTTTACAATGATTGCCATGACCGGTCTCGATCAGGATATGATGCAGCGTAATTTAAGTTGTAAAAACTTCAAAGACTCTCAGAAGAATATGATTACCAGTGGAATCTTTCAGGTTTTTATTATTTTGTTGTTTCTAATGTTGGGTGTACTTCTCTATATTTTTGCAGCAAAATCCGGAATTAGTATTCCGAAAAAGAGTGATGAGCTTTTCCCGTTGATTGCAACTCATGGTTATCTCCCTCAGATTGTAGGTGTCTTGTTTGTGGTGGGACTGATTTCTGCAGCTTATTCTGCTGCCGGCTCTGCTTTGACTGCCTTAACAACTTCATTTACGGTAGATATTCTTGAAAGTACAAAGGATAAAACTGAAACAGAGGTTGTAAAAGTGCGTAAATTGGTCCATGTGATGATGTCTGTGGTGATGGGAATAGTCATTATAGTAATTAACCTGCTTAATAATACAAGTGTAATCGATGCAGTTTATATCCTTGCGAGTTATACGTATGGTCCAATTCTTGGAATGTTTGCATTTGGTATTCTTACTAAAAAGCAGGTACGTGATAAATATGTTCCTGTAGTTGCTGTTTTATCACCTATTCTTTGCTTTATCCTGCAAAAGAATTCTCAGTCATGGTTCAACGGATATACTTTCAGCTATGAATTGCTGATATTTAATGCTTTGTTTACATTTATCGGACTTATCTTGTTGATAAAAAGTAAAAATAGAAGTTTATGAAACCTATTCGTAATTTTGTGTTAAGCTTGCTGTTTGCCGGGCTCTGTTATCAGGCTGCCGGAGCGCAAGAACTTTCTAAAGAGGTTTGTTCGGGTATTGGTCACTATCTGACCCAAACTGCACGGGAAAATATTTCCGTGGGTGCAATTAGTGTTGACTCAGTGGCTGTGAATAAGAATACCATTGAACTGTATGCCAATATAAATTGTTCTTACATCCCTTTCAGGGAAGAAAATGTTGCCTCGATTTATCAGCATATCCGCCAGTTGCTTCCTGCTGAATATGCAAATTATAAAGTTAAACTGATAACAGATAAACACGCAATAGAAGAATTTATTCCGCTTGCTTTGCGGAGTAAAAAAAATAGTAAAGCTGTTACTTTTGTAAATAGGATAGACAAACCTCTGGTCTCTCGTATATCTGTTCCTTATCGTCCGGAGTTTGGCTTACAGAACCGTCATATTGCGATGTGGCAAAGCCATGGATATTATTATGAGTCAAAGCTGACTCGCTGGGAATGGCAGCGTGCTCGTCTTTTTCAGACAGTGGAAGACTTGTATACTCAAAGTTATGTGTTACCTTATTTGGTGCCTATGCTTGAGAATGCCGGAGCTAATGTACTGTTGCCTCGTGAACGTGATGCAAATACAACTGAAGTAATTGTTGATAATGATGGATCTTTGAGTGCAGGTTCTCAATATATTGAAAATAATATTGATAAAAAATGGATGAAAGGAGCAATATCTGGCTTTGCTCAGAAAAAGGAATTTTATATTAATAATGATAATCCTTTTCGTGATGGGACATTTCGTCAGATTGAGACTATAAAGAAAGGCCAGGAGAGTACTGCTGAATGGATCCCGGATATACCGAAGGCTGGAATATATGCTGTTTATGTTTCTTACAAGACTGTAGAAAATAGTGCAGATGACGCATTATATACTGTTTATCACAATGGTGGCATTACGCAGTTTAAGGTCAACCAGACAATGGGTGGTGGTACTTGGATTTACTTGGGAGATTTTAGTTTTGATGCTGGAAAGAATAGTGATGTTAAGATTGTACTGAGCAACAAGAGTTCTAATTCCGGGAGAATCATTACCGCTGATGCAGTGAAAATTGGCGGTGGTTATGGAAATATTGCCCGCCGCATTGCTGAGAGTGGAACCACGGATAATGTAAAGAGCTCTGATTTAAAAGCAGAAAAAGTAGAAACGCAACTTCCAAAAGTTGATTATCCTTACGAAACAAGCGGCTATCCCCGTTATACGGAGGGAGCTCGTTACTGGATGCAATGGGCTGGATTTCCAGAAGATATTTATTCTCCTAGCAAAGGAATGAATGATTATACAGATGATTATAAATCAAGAGGAGCTTGGGTGAACTATTTGGCAGGAGGTTCGGAAGCCAATCCTGATGCTGATGGTTTGCATATCCCGGTAGATCTATCTTTTGCTTTTCATTCAGATGCCGGTACAACAATGAATGATTCAATCATTGGTACTTTAGGTATTTTCTGTACTAATACAGATGAGGGAAAGTACACTAATGGTGCTTCCAGATATGCAGCAAGAGATCTGACTGATCTTGTACAAACGCAAATAGTGAATGATATCCGTTCGCTTTATGAACCCAATTGGAGCCGCCGGGGTATGTGGAATCAGTCATACTTTGAGGCACGCGTGCCTAAGGTTCCTGCCATGTTACTGGAACTTCTTTCTCATGAGAATTTTGCGGATATGCGTTACGGATTGGATCCACGCTTCCGATTTACCGTTAGCCGGTCAATCTATAAAGGGATATTACAGTTTCTTGCATCGCAGTATAAACAAAAATATGTAGTTCAGCCTCTTCCTATTGATCATTTTGCTTTGAAATTTACAGGAGAAAATGAGGTAGAACTTAGTTGGAAACCGGTGTCTGATCCCCTCGAATCTACTGCTGTAGCAGAACAATATGTAGTTTATACTCGTATAGATAATGGTGATTTTGATAATGGAAAGATAGTAAATAAGAATAGCTATCGAGTAAAACAGAATTCCGGACAGGTGTATAGTTATAAAGTAACAGCTCTGAATAAAGGGGGGCAGAGTTTTCCTTCTGAAATATTATCAGCATGCCGTTCCTTTGATGAAAAAGGGGTTGTGCTCGTAGTTAATGGCTTTGACCGAATCTGTGCACCAGCTGATTTTGTAGCAGACAGTATTGCTGGTTTCCATGATGAACTGGATCACGGTGTTCCTGATAAACGTGATTTTAAATATATAGGAAGTATGACAGAATTTCGTCGGAAAATTCCCTGGATGGATGACGATGCACCAGGCTTTGGTGCCAGCCGTGCTAATTATGAGACTCAGGTGATTGCCGGAAACACATTTGATTATCCGGCTGTACATGGTAAGGCCATAGTCAAATCCGGCTATTCTTTCATTTCCTGTAGCAATGAGGCCGTTATCGATGGTCAAATAAAGATGACAGATTTTAAATATGTTGATTTGATTCTAGGTAAGCAACGACTGACAAAGAGTGGCCGCGGTGGCATACATCCATTAGAATTCAAGACTTTCCCTGATAAATTGCAGATTGCAATCCGTAACTATTGCAAAAGTAAAGGTAATCTTTTTATAACAGGTGCCTTTGTCGGATCTGATTTATGGGATAATGATTCTCCGCGTCAGTCGGATAAGGATTTTGCTATGAATATATTGAAATACAAATGGCGTACAGGACAGGCAGCGATTACCGGGAAAGTAAAGGGTGTAGCATCGCCTTTTTCTGATTTTTCTGGTAAATATGATTATTTTAATGAACTCAATTCAGAAAGTTATGTGGTAGAATCTCCCGATGCATTGGAACCTTCCGGTGATGATTCTTATACTGTTTTCAGGTACTCGGAGAATAACCTGAGTGCAGGTGTAGCTTATTCGGGTGATTATAAAATTTGTATACTAGGTTTCCCGTTTGAATCTTTAAAGGTCGAATCTCAGAGAGAGCAACTTATGAAAGCTGTTTTAAATTTCCTTGGAAGAAAATAAGTTTAGTTCGCCTCTGATATTTAGATTCTTCTTTTGTAAACTGATAATTATGTTTTGTTCGCTTCTTGCTAAGAGGAATATTAATTTTAATTCTAGAAAACGGTTCTTTTATTTTATAAAAGATTGTTATAAAACATATAATTAACTTTTTATAATGTTTGGATGTTTTAATTTTGTTTTAAACACATTTTTTTGCATAAAATATATTGTTATTAAAAATACTTTGGTTAAGTTTGCATAGACAATAAGTATTCTATATATAGATTTAAATATTTTATGAACTATATAATGCTTATATAGTTTGTTTGATTTGTTAATTTGAAAAATAGCTTTCTAAATGCAGTTAACAATGCTAGTTCTTTCTTTTTTAGCAGGTTATTCTAGTCAGTTTTATTTGAAATAGTTTTGAAAATGGTTGCTTATAGAGCATTATCTAAGTTGAAGACATAAGAGATTTTTTTTGTTATGTTTGATATTTATCAAAGAATATAGTTGGCACTTAAGACCTATAGTTTTCGTTTGATTGGAAGATTATTTTATTTCATTTTTCTATTAAATAGATTAAAAACAAGAGTAATTGTTAGTGAAGAATGCAAATTTTCCTTTATTTTAATATATAATTAATTTAGATTTTACCATTTTTATTTCCTTTTAAGGTTCTAAAATGTGATTGTTTGTCTTTTTTGAAACTTTTACAACATACGAATGTTAATATATAAATATGAAGATAAAAATATTTAAATATCAATTTAAGGAAATTAAAAAGAATAGTCTTTTAGCTAATAGACCTAAATTCTTTAGCAATGTGTCTTTTGTATAAATTTCATAAGTGATTATGCATATTATAAACCGAATATTAATAAATAAATAGAATTATGAAAAAACAGCTATTACTTCTGTTGTTTTTCCTTTCTGCTGTTGCAGGGTATGCTCAGCGAACGGTAACCGGAGTGGTGACTTCTGCTGAGGATAAGATGCCTGTAATTGGCGCCTCTGTTTTGATAAAGGGATCTACGCAGGGTGTTATGACCGATTTGGATGGAAAATACTCAATTAAAGTTTCTGATAACTCTACGCTGGTATTCAGATTTGTGGGATCTGAAGAAGCCCAGATAAAGGTCGGAAAACAATCTGTAATTAATGTAGAGTTAAAATCTTCTTCAGTGCAACTTGAAGAAGTAGTTGTAACTGCTATGGGTGTTAAAACTGAAAAGAAGAAACTAAACTTTGCTGTGCAAAGCTTAAGTTCCGATGAAATTGTTGCTGGTCAGTCTTCCAATTTTGTCAATACATTACAAGGAAAAGTGGCAGGTATACAAACTAGTACCAGTGGTGGTTCACCTAATTCAAGTACGCAAATTATTATCCGTGCAGTTTCTTCTATGAACCCTTCTCAGAGTAACGAACCTTTGTTCATTGTAGATGGAATGCCAATGAGTGGTGGTGGAACAGCGGCAGGAGATATCAATCCGAATGATATTGAGAACATGACTGTCTTGAAAGGTGCTGCGGCATCAGCTTTGTATGGACAGGAAGCAGCCAACGGAGTTATTCTGATAACGACAAAAAGTGGTAAAGCCGGTAAGGTTACTGTAAATGCGAATGCAAGCGTACAGATTGATAACGCTGTTAGAGTTCCAGAGATACAACAAATGTACGGACCTGGTTCTCAGGGATTCTATAAAGAAAATACTACAGGTGGCTGGGGACCTTTATTGTCCTCAAATGAAAAAAGATATGATAATGTGAACAACTTCTTAGGCACAGGCTTATATCAAAAATATGATGTCAGCGCATCTGGAGGAACAGATAAGTTTACTGCATATGCATCTGCAAACTATTCTTTAAGTGATGGTGTTGTTCATAATGATTATAAGGATAAATTAGGTATTTTATTGAAAGCAAGCTATGACATATCAAAATATGTGAATCTCTCAATATCATCAAACTATATCCAAACTGAATCCAGAGGATTTGGTAATGCAATGGGTTCCGTATATGATTGGCCTATTAACGATGATATGAGCAATTATAAAAATGCTGATAGATCAATTCGATGGCTTTATGATATGAGTACCTTAAATGATGATGAAAAATTAGATGTACCTATGAATCCAAACTGGAGTAGATATATGGACCACAGTGTTACAAAATCAACTCGTAATGTTTTGCAAGGTAATATCGATTGGAAGCCAATTAAGAATTTGGTATTAAGCGGAAAAGTAAGTTATGATAAGTCTAATTCTTCTTATGATGCTTACACAACTCCACGATTTTCTCTTGATGATTTTGAAAAAGCAACATCATTGAGTAGTAAGACCTCATTGCTGGGACAATACATTTATTCTCCAAGCAATAGCTCCATGTTGTCACTACAAGGATTAGCTACATATAAGTTTAATTTGACTAAAGATATTGATGTTAATCTGTTAGCTGGCGCTGACATGAAAGATATTCAAAGTGTTGATGCGAATATGGGAGGGGCTGGATTCCTTTTACCTGGAGATTTCTATAGTATGCAGAACGTTGGTGTTATAGCAACAGAGGGAGCTGATTATGCAATGAGTTTGTACCATACAAAACGAAATAAGTTTGGTTATTTTGGAGAAGCACGTTTTGATTACAAAGGTATTGCTCATATTAGTGCAACTGCCAGAGAGGATATGTCTTCTACCGTAACTACTAGAAGCTATTTTTATCCTTCAATTACTGCAGGTCTTGTTTTCTCTGAATTATTCCACATTTCAAATGATGTATTCTCATATGGTAAGATTCGAGGCAACTGGGCTAAAGTTGGAAAAGATGGTCCTATATATAGATTTGATAAGAACTTTAAGCAATGGAGTAGTTTTCCGGATGGCGGATTTGGTGTAGATGCAACAGTAGGTTCATCTAATGTGCTGCTTCCTGAAATGACTAAATCATGGGAAATTGGTACAGACCTTCGCTTTTTCAAAGATCATACCAGATTAGACCTTGCTTATTATTCAACAACGGTATCCAACCAGATTGTGACTGTTCGTGTATCTCCAGCTTCTGGTATGATTTTACAGACTCGTAATGAAGGGGCTCTTAAGAACTATGGAGTAGAAGCTCAACTTTCTCAGGACATTATAATGAATAAAGATTTTAAATGGACTGCTGGTGTTAATTTCTCTTTGAATAGAGGTAAGGTTGTTAGTTTACCCGATGATATGACTGAGATCCAAGGTACTCAATATGGAGATATTTTTCCAACAGCTTATCTGAATGGCTCTTCAACTGCAATTTCGGGAAAAGACTATAAGAGAAGTCCTGATGGGAAAGTTCTTTGCACAGCAGATGGTTGCCCAATTATAGACTCTGCGAAGGGTATATTAATAGGCGATAGAGAACCAGACTTCTTATTGGGTTTAAATAGTTCTTTTCAGTGGAAAGATTTCTCTGTTTCATTCTTATTAGACACACGTAAGGGGGGAGATGTTGTAAATCTGACAGGACGTTCTTTATTCTCAAATGGACAACATAAATCCTATGAAAAATATAGAAATCGTGAAATAATAGTTGATGGAGTAGTGCAACAAGCTGATGGCACTTATCTCCCAAACACGAAACCAATCATTTTCAATCAAACGAATATGAATACTTATTATAATGCAGTAAGTTCAAACTTTATAGAAGATGGATCATATATCCGTTTAAGTTATGTGACTTTGGGATATGATTTCTCCCGTTTCTTGAAAAAAGCAGCATTTAAAGGACTAAAGGCTTCTTTAACCGGAAGAAATCTATTCTTAATTACGAAATACTCAGGATCAGATCCTCAGATTAGTGGAGGTTCTGCTAGTGGTACGGGAAGTTTTGGCATTGATTATTTTGCGGTTCCAAACACTCGTAGTTTTAACTTTACTCTTAACGCAACTTTCTAAATAAAGTATTATGAAAAAATTAAAATATATTGCATTGGCGTTATTACTGGGCATGGGAGTATCCAGCTGTGAGGATATGCTTGATGATAATAAGAATCCGGATAAATCGATAGCCGTGACTCCTGAACAAATTTTGCCGGTTGTTGTGTTTTACTCTTCCCAAATAAATTATGATCATGCTGAATATGGAAGTTATCTGTCACAGGCTTTAACCACAGGTGGAAAGAGCCAGACTGGTTCTTACGCTTATAAAAGTGGGTGGGAATTCTTAACAATGAACAGACATCCTCAATGGCGCAGGCATTTTTTTGATATCGGCTCAAATGTAAAAGAGCTGATATCGGCTGCAGAGAAGGTAAATTCTAAAAATTTTATTTTAATAGCACGTACTATTCGTTTGATGTCAACTCAATTAACAACGGATATGTTTGGTGATATGCCACGTTCTGAAGCTTATACCTCAAACTCTCCTAAGTATGACTCACAAGAGAGCATATACAAATGGATGTTAAGCGAAGCTGATGAACTTATCTCTTTGTACAATGATCCATCCTGGACAGAAGCACCAAATAATATTAAGATTACTCAAAAAATGGATCGTATTTTTTCTGGTGACTTAAAGAAATGGAAACAATTTACTTGTGCATTAAAGGCTCGTATTTTATTGCGCAAACTTCCTAACTGGGACAATACCCCGGCTACTTGCCAGCAAATTATTGATGCTGTAGATGCGGCATATACTGCTGACTGGGAAGAACCAAGATATCAGTATGATGGTGGAACCGGTGTTAAAAGTTCTCCATGGGGACAATCTAAACCAATTATTAATGGCTGGGAGAGTCGAGATAATCAGTTAGATAAGGCTATTGTCTCCAAATATTTCTGTGAAGGTGTGATGGGTGTATATGCAAGCCCGTCATTGGCTACTGGAAAGGCTGAAGATCCACGATTAGAAAGGATGATGACTGCAAGATCTGGACCGGCAGATGATGCTAGTGTTAAGTTTCGTTATTTAGAGAACAACATTGGTATGGGTGTTTCTTATAAAGAATCTAATTATCCTGACTTATATGCAGGAATATATACAAAGGATAATGGTTATATCCCATTGATGACTACTGAAGAATTACTTTTGATAAAAGCTGAGGCCGAGTATTGGAAAGGTGATAAAAGCGCTGCAAGAACTTCAACCATTGAGGCTGCCAATATTAATATGAACAGGTATGGTGTTCCAAACAAAACTCCAAGAACGAACTATTTTGATGGAAAATTCAAAGATAAATATTTCCCAGAAGGTAATGCCTTTACGATTAAACATCTTATGCATCAGAAGTATGTATGTATGTATCTGCAGCCAGAACAATGGACCGATTTAAGAAGGTACAATTACAGTAACGATGTAAACAAGAAAACTTATGATGGTGTTATTGTTTATCCGGGTTTAAAACGCCCATACAACTTATATGAACCATATTGGTGTACAGAAAAGAATGCTGATGGATCAATAAAAGAGGTTTGGATTCAACGAATTAATTATGATCCTGAAACAGAAGAAAAATATAATAAAGCTGAATTGGAACGACTTGGTGCTTATAAAAATGCGGATTGGTTAAAAGTTCCTATGATTTGGGCTGTTTACTCAGAAGTGCATAAATAACTAATTTAATTGTATTAGAAATATGAAAAATATATTAAAAAACGCCCTGTTGCTATTGAGTTTAACTTGCTTTGTTGCTTGCCAGGAAGTCAATGATCCTATTGATGATTGGGCTCGCATTGGTCAGCAGGTTCCTTCTACAATTTGGGAATTATCAAGTACAAAGGTGAAAGCGGGAGATAGCCTGGCTTTTAAAGCACAATACTATACGAATGGCGAAGAAATCGAGAATATGGCCGTTTGGTATGACTTAACAGAGGCTATATCCATGACTGCTACATGCCCTATCGTTAGTTTTAATTATTCCCTATCAGTAGATAAATCAACGTTATCTCGTGAAGATCAGCAAATTATTAGCTATGCGCATTCTGAAAGCTATTGGGATAGCACTAAAAAAGCTTATGTATTTAATAGTAAGTTCCCAATTAGTAATACCCTACGTCCTGTAGAATGGAAAGATGTTGTGGATTTCGATGCGAATAAGTTTCAAACATTATTCCCTGATACATTTGCAACAGCTTTTATAGCAGGACTTTATACTCAACTTTCGAAAAAAGAAAAATTATCTGATTACCGTGCTGTACTTGTCACTGCAGGCAATGTCACAGTTGAAGACTTTAATGCTTGCCTTGATTCTACTTACAATAGCAACAGTGCAAGTTATGATAAATTTGTTAAAAGTGAAAAAGTTGCAGTTCTGAAAAGTAAGTTTGATGCGATACCTTTTAAGGACTTGATCTATAAATCTTCTGAATCTAAGTATCAGATTAATTATTTAAGGTCTTATTCTATTGGTGCTACTTTCAGAGTCTTCGATAAAAAGAAGAATCAAGGTGTTACAGAAAAGTTCTCTATTGAAATCATCTAAATTATTGAGTTATGAAGTTAAGTAAATATATATATGCAGTTTTGCTGCTTACTTTATCATTAGTGGGATGCGTTGCAAATGATCCGCTTTATGAGGATTTCCCTGGTGATAAGGTAGCTTTCTCCTATAGTGTGGATGGAAACTACAAAATTGATTATCTGGTTGGATCAACCATACAGTTCAATAATATTTCTGAGGCAGTTGGTTCATGCTCCTGGGATTTTGGTGATGGCACCGGCGTTGCAACTGACAAGAATCCAAAGCATATTTTTCAAGTGGCAGGGACTTACAATGTAACTTTGTCTGTTGAGGGTGAAGGGAAGGTCACAAAAAAAATATTGATTAGTGATATTTTCCCAACAATAACAATTGATCCTATTCAAGGTGGGCTTTGTGAAGTAAACAAAGTTCCGGTTCATTTCTCTGTGTTTTTACCTAATCCTCAGAACCTGGCAGTAGACTTTACTTGGGTATTACCAGAAGGTACTGTTGATGCAAATGGAAATGAGATAACAGAATATCATGGCGCTGATCCGGGCCAGTTAAAGTTTAAGAATATTGGTTCCCAGAAAATTGTGTTGAAAACAACGTTGGGTGGCCGTTCTCTGGAAGAGGGCGTGGTAAATGTCCAGGTTGGTTATACGGAACCTGCCAAGACGATCTATTATGCAGTGAAAGGTGGTAATCTGATGGCTCTGAAACTCATTTCCAATATGCCTGCTGGAATGAAAAATAAACCATTCGATTTAGGTATTAAGTCGGGTCAGCATCCCATGAATCTACTTTTTAGTGATTCATGCTTGTATGTGCTTGATGCGGGTAAACAATTTACTTATATCGATGATGCAGACGGCGTCTTGGGTGATGGGGCAATTTCAGTTGTTGCCTATGATGGAAGTAAAGTGGAAACGTTACTTTCAAATACTAAAGCAGCATTTGATGATCCATTTTATGGATATATAGATGGCAATGATCTTTATTTCTCTGATCGTAATACCGGTATAACCAAAGTAACTAAAACTTCAAGAAATATGGCAATGGATCGTACAGATTCACGTTTCTCTTACTTTGTGCAAAATGATCGGTTAAAATATTATAATGTCGGTTATGCTTATGGTGCGATGAATGCTTGTATGACTAAGCTAAAGGATGGCACCTGGTGGTGGGCCAAGACTTATAATGGAGTAGGTATTTATCGTTTTAAAGATAGTGATATTTCTGCAACTGCTATATCGTTTGGTGAAGCTAACAAGCCTAATACTGTATTGGCTTCCGGTTTGTTCATTAAATCATTTGTTGTTGATGAAACCAGAGGAATGGTTTATTATGCAGTTCGTGACAAGGGATTATATAAAGCCACTTTAAGCGATTTCCAAAATCCTGCAATAATAAGTTCTGCTAATCCTGGAACCTTGATTCAAGCGTTGGTTTCTGATAGTGATGGATCTACTGGTGAATATGTTGATATCTGCCAGATGGCGCTCGATTCGGATGATGGCTCTGTCTATTTCGGTTATCGCAAGGATGCTTCTTCAAGTGTAGCTTCTGGTTTGAAACGTTACAATCCCGCAACGAACAAAATCGAATCTATTATTGATAATGTTGAAATATATGGTATAGCTATTAACCATACCAAAGCAAAACTTTTCTAATTATAGTAAATGTAACTGATAGTTACTATGTGAAGTAGTAACTATCGGTTATTATAAAGATCAAATTATTAGCTTATATGACTAATTATAGCATAAAAAGAATAGTTATTTCGTTATTATTCCTACAGATCGGTTTAATAGCCTTTTCGCAGTCACCCAAAAGAGAGATGCGTTCAGCTTGGCTTGCGACCGTGTGGCAGTTAGATTGGCCTAAATCACAAATTTCCACTACCGGGAATGAATTGCAAATAAATGCTCAAAAGAAGCTAATGACTAGAATTCTGGATTCGTTGGTTTCGGCAAATATGAATGCTGTTTGTTTTCAGGTTCGAAGCCGATGTGATGCTATGTATAAGTCAAGTTACGAACCTTGGTCCTCTGATTTGGTCGCTACACGAGGAATGGATCCTGGATATGATCCGCTTGCTTTTGTGATCGAGGAAGGACATAAAAGGGGGTTGGAAGTACATGCTTGGGTGAATCCTTATCGTTTTGAGTCTGTTGCTGGTCAGTGGAGTGGCCTTCCTGGAGATTACAATACAGATCATCCCGATTGGGTACTTACTCACGGGGGGGCATCGATTTTGAATCCAGGTGTACCGGAAGTGAGACAACGCATAACAGATATCATAAAGGAGATTGTTACAAACTATGATGTAGATGGAGTCCTTTTCGATGATTATTTCTATTTATCTGGAACATCTACAGAAGATGCCGGCACTTATTCAAAATATAATCCTGATGGATTGGAATTGTCAGACTGGAGACGTGATAATGTCGATAAGATGATTGCAAAGGTCTATAATATGATTCAGGGGGTAAAGCCTCAAATTAAATTTGGTGTATCACCAGCCGGAATATGGGATGTTAGCAGTAGCGTTGCTGCATCTTATGGATTAACTCTTCCTTCCGGAATTTCTGGAGGGTATGCTTATAATAGTATTTATTGTAATCCTATTGCTTGGTTACAACAGGGGACAGTAGATTATATTTCTCCTCAGATTTACTGGACAACAGGTTCTGGAAGTACTGATTATAACAAATTAGCACCTTGGTGGTCTGATGTTGCTCTTCACTTTGGTAAGCAATTTTATTCCAGTCATTCCATTAGTGCTTTAACTGCATCAGTGTCAACAACGTCAGTCCAAATTAATGGAGTAACATTGCCTACTTTAGGTTTGTCTTCAACGGAACAAGCCATTTTACAGGAGAATACAGCTCCTAAAACTCGTTTTGTGTCATCAGAAGTTGGTTCGCAAATAGATGCGAACAGAAACTCAGATAAGAATGATGCTCCGGGAAGTATCTTTTATTCTGCTACAAAACTTTATGCCACTACCGGATTTATAGATTATCTTAAACGTAATAAGTTTACTGATAAGGCTTTGACTCCTGCCATTCATTGGAAGAGCACTTCAACTCCTAGTGCTGTGAGTAATATCTTACTCAATGGTAATGTTCTTAGTTGGACACCTGCAGATGGAAATATGCGATATTCTATCTATGCGATTCCAAATTCGGAGGTAAATAATCCGAGTGTATTTAATTCGTCTGAATATTTATTGGGAGTATCTTATAGTGCAACTTATACCTTGAATGCTTCTGCAGATTTCTCGAATAAGACTTTTGCAGTAGCTGTTTTAGATCGCTATGGAAATGAATATGCTCCGGTAATAATGGGACAATCTTCCGGAACTGCATCTACTACTACGGCTACATATCCTGCCGATCAGTCAAATGTACTGGCGCCTTTTACATTTACGTGGGAAGCTGTTCCTGAAGCAATCTCTTATATTCTTGAGATTGCAACTGATGCAAATTTTACAAACTTATTATGTGCACGCGAGGTCTATACAAATAGTTTCTCCACAACGAATCTGAAACAATTAAGCGAGGGACAGACTTATTATTGGAGAGTAAAAACAAAGGCTGTTGGATCAGAAGTTACATCTTCTGTTCGTACTTTTGTTCCTACAATATTTGCTATATCTAAACCGGTTGATGCAAGTCAGAATGTATCTCTAACTCCTGGAATTTCGTGGACAGATGCTGGAGAAGGAGCAACTTACCAACTTGAGATAGCTTCTGCCGTAAGTTTTATAAGTAGTTCAATTTTGTATTCTGCAAATTCTAATTCAAATAGTTATCAATTACCTGCAGGAATATTAGTAGGATTAAACACTTATTATTTACGTGTGAAGACTCAGATAAATGGAGTAGAAATATATTCTCCGATAATTAGTTTTACTACGGAAGCTGTTGTTCCGGATATTCCTCAAATAGTATCTCCTATAACTAATTCTACCGTAGAATCCTCCCAATTAAAAGTGACTTGGAATGAGGAGCCTCGGGCTAAGAATTTCCGTATTGAATTATGTAGTTCTGAGAGTTTTTACCCCAGACAGACAAAAGCAAAGCTAGTTAATCCGTTTATTTATGAGACTATTTATGATGGTTTGACGTCTGGTACATATTATCTCAGAGCCAGAGCTGAGTATTCTCAGAAAAATGAGTCCGGTGCTATTTTAACAAACTACACAGATTGGTCAGATACGATAAAGATAGATTATCGATTATCAACGGGCATGGAAAATACAATAAAAGAAGGTAATAGCTTTTATATTCTTTCTTCTGAGTCAGGAAACAAGCAGTTGATATTAAATATTGCTGACTATTCAAAAATACTAGTGAGTATAAACTCAATTTCTGGTGTCCTCTTAGCTCATCTGTGGAATAATGGAATGCCTGCAGGACAGCACATCTTGGATATACCAGTTGAGCATCTGCCCTCGGGAGTCTATTTACTCATAGTTGAAATGGATGGGAAAAGAGAAGTGTTGAAGATATTGAAATAGAAATGAATATATTGATTACAATATAGATAATGATTATTGTTTAACTTAATTTTTAAAGAGTATGAAAAAATTGTTACTTGGAGCTGTGACTCTTATGTTGGGAGCCGCATCTATGAATGCACAAAGCGTGAAAGATCCTGCGGTTTACACTGCTGTTAATGGTTATGGACTGAAAAATCTATGGATTCAGTCAGAAAAAACAAATAGTAACACAGAACTTCTTACTAGGCTTGGTGCCAATGCCAGAGGTATGGCTGTGCTTAATGGTGAAGTTTTGTTTTGCAAACGTTTAGGTGATCCTAATGTTTCGAGTATTGATGTATATGATGGCGCAACCGGTGCTTTCAAAAGAAATGTTCAACTTGCTGCAAATGTATTTCTTCAAAATGATGGTACAGCAGTAGGTATTCCTTGTAATGATATTCAGGTTGATGCTGCCGGACATGTTCTTGTTTGTAATTTGGAAACAAATGCAGCAAAGGAAAGCTTCCAGGTATGGAGCATTAATATGGCTGATGGCTCTGGAACTAAAGTTCTGGACTGCTTGTTACCTGATGTAGTTACTGCTAATGGACTTCGATTTGATGCTTTTGGCGTATATGGTGATGTAACTGGTGATGGCTATTTGATGGCTGCTGCTGCTGGAGATGAAGCAGGAGTTGGTAATCAGGTTCTTCGTTGGGATATCAAAGGTGGAGTTGTTGATGGATCTAACCCTACTTTTATTACAATCTCAAGTTATTACCCTGCTGCTGCAATTACTAATGGAACAGCACCGCGTGTTTGTCCTGTAGATAATGATCTTTTCTATTTGGATGGTTTTAATAGCGCAGCAACTCTTTATGGTATGGATGGTGTTATGGTAGATAGCTTTACGGCTGCTCCGGATTGTACTCCATATAATGTTGGTAATAATGGTGTAGATGAGTTTACTATCAATGGTAAGAATTTTGTTGCCTATGTATATTCTAATACAGTTGGAGTTCCTCCTCAAGCTTGGAACTTATGTGAATTGGGTGCAGGACAGTCATTTACCGGTATGCAGAAATATTTTCAATTTCCTGAAGCAGGTATGGGAGCGGCTTCTAATGCTGTACGTACAGCTTTACCTCGTATAGAAGTAAACGCAGCTAAGACTGTTGCTACAATTTATGTTTATGCAAAAGGTGCCGGAGTTGCTGCATATCAGTTTGGTCTTGCATCAGATATTGGAACAGGAATTAAAGAAACAACTGCTGATGCTGCTTTGAAGGTAGTTGCTACAGCTAATGGTATTGAATTGTCTGAAGCTGCTAATGTTGAAGTATTCAATTTTGCAGGTCAGAAAGTGGCTGCTAAAGCAAATGCTTCTAAGGTTACTTTGGCTCCGGGCATGTACATTGTAAAGGCTGTAACCGCTGAAGGTGCAGTTGCTACTGCAAAAGTTAATGTGAAATAATAAACGCTCTTTTAAATTGAGTTACAGAAGATAAAAGGGTGAACTATGTGTCACCCTTTTTCTTTTCTTTACTTTTTCCTCTTATCCTTATTTAAATGCTCTAAACATATTTACTATGAGAAAAATATATACTTTTTTATTTTTTGTCTTCTGTCTCGGCATTTACTCTTTTGCCGGTGGTACCAGTGAACTTACTATTGGCGGAATTGTCTATAAGGTAGATACTTTGTCTCATATGAAGGTGGGCCCCGGTTCCTATTACAGCGCATTGAAATATTCCACGTCAACAAAGGCGTTACGCGTTTTCATATTAGAGGTTGATGCAAAGAACCCTTATGTGCGTTTTGAATCTGTTTTAGGCAAAGATTCTACGATTACTACAGAGAGAACTTCGTCGATGGCTATTCGGAAAAGTAAAGAAGGGGCAGTTTATTTTGCCGGAACAAATGCTGATTTTTTTGATACTTCTGCTGCGAATCTTGGTTATCCTTGTGGTGGTTGTGTTGTTAATGGACAAATAGCCAGAACTCCAAGTAGTAATCCTGTTATGTCGTTTGCAGGGAATATGCCTATGCTAGACAATATTATTTTTAGTGGCAGCAGTTGTACTTTTGGTTCTCAAAAGTTTGGAATTACTGATTTGAATGTAACAAGAGGTACAAATCAGTTGATTCTTTATAATACATTAAATGGGAATTATACTCACGCTAATGGTTATGGAACAGAAGTTCTTATAGAATTACCGGAAAATGTGAGTTGGAATGTGAATACTGCTATTAAAGCAAAAGTAGTTAAGATTGAGTCACGTAAAGGGAATATGCATATATTACCTAATCATGCTGTTTTGTCCGGGCATGGCGCAGCTGAAACTTTTCTGGCTCAATTAAAGGAAAATGATGAAGTGGAGGTTTACCTTGGCCTGAATCCTGTCAATCTTGGAGGAACTCCTCAGATTAATGCGATGGTTGGAGGTGATAGAATGATTCTTCAATCGGGAGAAGTGACTGATAATGATTGGGTCGATCCAAATCCTCGAACATCTATTGGTTATTCAATGGATAAGAGTAAAGTTTATTTTTGTGTAGTAGATGGTCGCTCTTCTATATCAAGCGGAACATCAACCAAGCAACTTGCCGATATTATGAAAAGCGCAGGTGCATATAATGCTATTAATCTTGACGGTGGAGGTTCCAGTGCCATGTATATTAAAGAGTTCGGAGTTATGAATAATCCAAGTGATGGTACAGAACGTGCCGTTTCCAATGGCATTTATGCTGTAAATACATCTCCCACAGATAATAATATTGCAGAAATAAGATGTTCCACAAGCTCCATCTCTTTACCACGTTATGGTGTGTTTACACCTTTATTTTACGGATACAATCAATACGGAACACTAATTAATACAAATGTAAAGGACGTAAAACTATCATGCTCATCTGAAATGGGTGAAATTAACTCATCAGGTGTATTTGTTGCTTCCGGTTCTCAGGGAGGAACATTACTGGCTGATTATAATGGAGTAAAGGCAGGTATAAAGGTTGATCTAAGTGCTGAAGCCATGCCTTCTTTGCGACTTGATTCAGTATTAGTTGACCAGAAGCATGCGTATCCTATAGAAGTAGAAGCTTTGGTTGGAGAGATAATGATGCCTTTGCTGCCGCAGGCACTTAGTTGGACGGTTGATAATCCGGAAGTTTGCTCTGTAGATAATGGTATACTGAAAGGTGTTTCTAACGGTAAGACTTACGTTCACGGTAAACTTGGCAATGTAGAACTTACTCAAAAAGTGATTGTTGAGATCCCCGCAAAAGATGTTTTGTCTGTCGATCAGTTTGCCGATCTTTCTTCGTGGGTAGTGAAAGGTTCTTCGAATATATTAAATATGTCGCTAACTTCAAGCTCTTTCCCTACTTCGATAAAATACACCTATTCTTCCGGTCGTTCCCCATATATTCAGCTATATAAAGAATTCTCGCTGTACAGTATTCCAGATTCAATGAGAATTGTTTTGAATACAAACAAAACGGGTGTTAGCAAAGCAATTCTTTCTGCTAAAGCGAATAACGAGAGCACATATTCTCCTTTTGAATATACAGGAATTGTGGCTGGAGAAGACTACACTTTAAATTTCCCTATGAATAAACTTCTAACCGATATAAACGATCGGGCTTGTTATCCAATTCATTTCGAGGGATTAAAACTAATGGTAAATTCAACCACTCAAACAGCCAATGAAGTATATGAGATTCAAATCAAAGAATTTTCTCTGATTTATGGGAACCTGAATGTAGGCTTTACTAATCCGGAACTAATTTCCAAACTGAGAATATATCCTAATCCGGTGACTGAAGGAGTAGCCTATGTGGCTGTTTCTGTTGATACTCCTCAGGATGTTCGTATGGAATTGTACTCTCTTTCCGGTAAGATGCTGCGTTCTGAGAATCTGGGAACCTGCCAAACAGGTGAGATAAGATTACCTCTCCAAGGAATTGCGTCGGGCACTTATTTGTTGAACCTGAGTTTGGGAAATAAATCAGAGGCTATGAAAATAATAATTAAATAGTCGTTTTTATATTCTCTTGTACAGAAGAATGCAATCTTTTGTACAAAACAATATAATCTTCTGTACAAAAGAATTAATTGTTTTGTACAGGATAAACTAAAATAATGGTGATATCTATGAAAAAGCAGGCGAGTAATTTTCTATTCTTCTTTTTATTCTGTTTCGGATTACCTGCATGGAGCAGATGTCCTATCGACATAAATGGCGTATCGAAAAAGGTGGATACATTGGTTTACAGGCAAGTAGGGCCTGGAACGATGTACACTAATATGCGTTTATCTGAATATCCGATAAATGTGCACATGATGACAATTGATCTGAATAATCAGTATAATACGGTTGAGACTTTCCAGGCATATGATCGTACTGGTAGTACAGAGAACATGACACATGTTTATTCAAGATTGGCATCATCAGGGCATACACCTATAGGAAGTGTAAACGGAAATTTCTGGACCGTTTCCGGACAAGGACAACCAGCTTCACTTTTGGGAGTTCCTTATAGCGGGAGTATACGTAATGGAGAAATGGTTACTAAACCCAGTAATTGGAATCGAGGTCGCGGAACAGCAGCAGAAGCTCTTAACGATATAGGCTTTGCTACTATCGATGAAAACCGTAAAGCTTGGATATGTGATATGGGCTTTGATGGTAAGGTAACCATTGATGGTGTTGGAGATTATCCTATCTCTGAGATCAACAGAATCCGGAATACAGATAATCTTGCTTTTTACAATAGTTATGTTGGTGCTTCAACACGTTCGGATGATAATGGTACAGAGATATTTATCAAACCGGTTTCAGGACAAAGTTGGGCTGTTAATAAAGAAACTGTTTGTGAAGTGATCCGAATCGTAAAAGATAAAGGAGCTAATGCGGTAGGAGAAGGAGAGTCCGTATTATCAGGAAATGGTGTAGCCAAAGTTTTTCTTGATAACCTAAGTGTGGGGCAACAGGTAAAAGTAAATATGGGTATTTATACCTTGGTTGATAAGTTAAGACCAGCAATAAAACAAATGGTTACTGGAAATGCTTTGGTTATGAAAGATGGTGTGTTAACTCCTCGAAATACGAACGAAGAATACAATTCAACAGTTTATCCCCGAACTGGAATTGGCATGTCTGCAGATGGTAAAACATTATACTTAATTGTTATTGATGGTAAATCGACCATATCAGTAGGAGCGAGTACAGCAACGATGTGCGGGATATTAAAAGCCGCCGGAGCAAGTAACGCTACTTCCATGGATGGTGGAGGCTCTGCTCAAATGATGTTGAAGGGGGAAATTGTAAATAACCCTGCAGATGGTAAAGAACGTGCTGTGGCTAATGGATGGATGCTCTTTTCTACAGCACCAGCTGATTCTGAAATTTCCAGAGTTGAGTTCTCTGACTATAAATTGGTAATACCGGCAAATGCTACTTATAAACCCTCTTTCTTAGGTTATAATAAGTATGGAGTACTTTCAGCTCAGAGTCTGGAAGGAGTGACGTTAAGTTGTGATCCTGCTTTAGGACAAATAATTAATGGACAGTTTGTAGCCTCAGACACTCCTCAAAAAGGTAAATTAGTTGCTCATTATAATGGACTTGAGGTTGAAAAAGAAGTTACTATTAAAGAATCTGATGTTGCATTCCGCTTGGATTCTGTCTTGATAAGTAATAAAAAAACGTATTCGGTTGAGATTCAGGCTAAATCAGGTGATCTGCAATTTAGTGTTGATCCTGTTTTTTTAACGTGGGAAGTGAAAGATTCAAATATTTGTTCAGTAGATAAAGGTGTTTTGACTGGGATCTCTAATGGAGCTACCTTGGTTACAGGGGCCTTAGGAAATTTGAAAGACACCATAAAGGTTAATGTTGAAATCCCTGCAACTGATATTCTGCCCATTGATAAAATGAGTGATCTTTCTTTGTGGACAGTCAAAGGTTCTTCGAATATATTAAATGCATCATTAACTTCTTCAACTTTGCCTACTTCTATAAAATACACTTATACCTCAGGTCGTTCACCATATATTCAATTGTATAAGGAGACTTCATTGTACAGTATTCCTGATTCAATGAAAATTGTTTTGAATACAAACAATGCGGGAGTTACTAAAGCGATTCTGACAGTAAAAGCGAATAATGAAACCAGCTATTCCCCCATTGAATATACTGGAATCGAAACTGGCAAAGATTTCGTTCTGAGTTTCCCGATGGGCAAGCTTCTAACGGATGTAAACGATAGGGCTTGTTATCCGATCCATTTTGAGGGACTAAAACTTATGCTAAATACGGCTACTCAAATTGCGAATGAAGTCTATGAGATAGCAATTAAAGAGTTTTTTCTGATTTATGGAAATACTACTGTTGGTATAACCAATCCAAAGCTAATTTCCAAATTAAGGGTCTATCCTAATCCGGTGACAGAAGGAGTTGCCTATGTGGCTGTTTCTGTTGATACTCCACAGGACGTTCGTATGGAATTATACTCTCTTTCTGGTGAACTCCTTCGTTCTGAGAATCTGGGCTCTTATCAAACAGATGAAATCAGATTGCCCATTCAAGGAATCTCTTCAGGTACTTATTTACTGAATTTATATATAGGGAACAAAAAGGAAGTAATGAAAATTATTGTCCGTTAAAATTAATATTTAACAATTATGAAAACAAAGCTAATATTACTTTTTTTGCTATGCACCAGTGCTGTATGCGGGCAAACTGTAAAGGTGAAAAATCATTCACTAGCAACTACAAAGCTCGAAGGAAGGGCTTTTTATCCGGTCTTTAATTCTGATGGAACACAACTGTTGTTTACTTCTGAGAATTATAAAGGTCTTAATCTCTGTAATATCCAGACAGGTGAAGTGACGCCAATTTCGACCGATGATGGAGCGGGATATTCACCTCTATTTAGTAGGGATAGTAAACAGATATATTATAGACAGGTAACCAGAACCAATGGTCGCCAATACAAAACATTGATGAGCTTTGATGCAACTAGCCAAAAGACGGCTAAGCTCAGTGAGCCGGTGCGAACTGTAAAGGAACTGAATGCGATTCAAAAAAAAATAGTGAAGAGAGGGGCTGCTCCTGCTGTATCTGTTTGTACGGAGAACCTTAAAATTGTACTTTATCGCAATGGAGAACGAACAGAAATGGAACCGCTTGGTAAAGTGACCGGTTATATCTGGACTTCTCTTTCACCAAATGGTGAGATGATTCTTTTCACAGCAGCATCAAAAGGAACTTTTGTTTGCGACCTGACAGGAAAAGTGATTGCATCTTTAGGGAAAATCAATGCTCCGGTATGGTATGATAATAATTATGTGGTTGGCATGGAAGATAAAGATGATGGTAGCTTTATTACTTCTTCCAAGATTGTTATCGCATCTGTCGATGGAAAACTCAGGCAAACTCTGACTTCTGACGATAAGATTGCTATGTATCCAGCTGCTTCTTCGGCATCCAAACGCATTGCCTACTGTACTCAGAAAGGAGAACTTTATATTATTGAAATTGAGATAAACCATTGAAAATAAAATATTATGAAAAGATTATATAGCACTATTATTTGTTTTTTGTTTTCTGTGGTAGCACTCCTAGCACAGAACTTACAGGGAACAACTATTTATGTAAATCCAGGACATGGAGGGTTTGACAGTGACGACAGGAATATTACTATAGCTCCTTTTAAAGCTGATGATCACAATGGCTTTTGGGAATCACAGAGTAATCTGGACAAAGGATTGCAGTTGGTTGATATGCTTAAGAAGGCCGGCGCAACGGTTTATATAAGTCGAACGACAAATACTACGGATGATGATTTGAATTTAAGTACGATTGTGGAGATGGCTAATGAAGTTGATGCGGATTATATGCTTTCCATTCATAGCAATGCAGGGGTTACGAATTATATTCTACAGCTCTATGCAGGTGTTGATGTAGGAGATACACAAACGTATCCTACACCGACTCCTTGTTCTGATAAAAGCAGGGAAATCAGTACTATTATTGCTAATAATCTGTATACAAACCAGCTCAATACATGGGCGGCTGCTCTAACTGTCAGGGGAGATAAAAGTTTTGCCCGTACAGCAATGGGATGGAGCGATGGTTATGGAGTTCTACGTGGTTTGACTGTTCCTGGGTGTATATCAGAAGGATCTATGCACGATTATATTCCAGAGACTTATCGGTTGATGAATATGGATTATAAATGGTTGGAAGCATGGCATTTCTTTAAATCATTCTGTACATATTTTAATGGCGGAATGATTACAACGGGTAATATTGCAGGAACAGTTCATGATAGCCGTAATAAAAATCTGGCAGACTACTTTAAGATAAGTGGAAGTAAAGACGAGTTATTGCCTTTGTGTAAAGCAAAAATTACATTAACTCCTGGAGATTCTGTATATACCACAGATAACTTATATAACGGAGTTTATATATTTAAAAATTTAACTCCTGGTACTTATCAGGCAAAAATTGAAGCGGAAGGATATACACCGCATACTGAAACTCTGGTTGTAAAGGCAAATGAGACAACCTATTTTAATGCAATGCTGGATATGATCAGGAATACGCCTCCTGAAGTTACCCGTTATTCTCCAAATGTTGCTTTAACCGATTCTGTAATCTGTAGCACTCCGATTGTTTTTGAATTTAACTGGGATGTTGATGTGGAATCTGCTACAAAAGCTTTCTCAATTA
Source organism: uncultured Bacteroides sp. (assembly GCF_963678425.1). Classification (NCBI taxonomy): domain Bacteria; kingdom Pseudomonadati; phylum Bacteroidota; class Bacteroidia; order Bacteroidales; family Bacteroidaceae; genus Bacteroides; species uncultured Bacteroides sp. The sequence goes on along the minus strand of NZ_OY782853.1, from coordinate 481,486 downwards.
GCCCGAACGTTGAGGGAACAATTTCTTTTGAGGATAGCCAGCACCGAATGATATTTAAGCCCAATAAACCGTATGAGAAGTCTACTTTATATACCGTTAAACTTGATAAGAGCTTAAAGCATCCAGCTGGTATTAGTATGGTTCAGGACTTTTCTTTTCAGTTCATTACTAAGAACAGAAACAGATTGCAGATGTTTGCATGTTATCCCAAAGCAAATGATGAAGGTGTATATTACGTAAAGCCGAACTTTGAATTCCGTTTTGACAGAGAATTGAGTTCATTAACAATTCGTGATGCAATCAAGGTTTATGATTCCAAAGGAGTTGAACAGGCTAAAAATATCCGTTCAATAAAAACTAATAAACTGGTTGCCCCTTATGGCTCTAATTCATTTATATTAAATAGTGACTTGGTACCAGGTGAAGTATATAAAGTCAAATTAGATAGAAATGTGATTGATGTAGATGGTATTGATATTGTAGATCCAATTGAATATACTTTTAAAGCAGCCGATGTAAAAATTACAAATAAGACTGTAGCAGAAGAATTTGAAACAGCAAGTCTGCTTGCATATGATGCAGGAACCAGTTCTGATGTGGCATTTGCTTCAGTAACTCGCAGCACCAGCCAGAAATTGTTTGGAACATCTTCTTATAATTTCCAATATACATTCAATAGTTCTTCTAATGGAACTGCTGTATATAAAGTTGCAACTCCTACATTAACAGCGAATTCATCTAAAGGTATGGGTGCTCATATTTATGGCGACTTAACGGGAAACAATGTTTATTTGCAATTTGCTGCTGGAAATGATATTCAATATGTAAAGCTATCTACATTAGACTTCCTGGGCTGGGAATATGCAGAAACATCATTAAATTCTTTGCCTGCGGGGAAAGATTATATTTTTACAGGAATTAAATTAGAACAGAAAAACCAACCGGTTACATCTTCCGGAAGTTTTTATATTGACAATCTATTGCTTTATGACGGCTTAATTAATTCGATATTGTCTAAAGAAGCTTCTGGTCTGCGGGTGTATCCTAATCCGGTTTCAGATATATTACACGTATCTTCTTCAAATGAGGATATCTGTTCTTTAGAGTTATATTCTCTGAATGGTGTAATGGTTAAAAAAGTGAATTCTTCAAATATGAATGTTTCAACGTTGTCTGAAGGCACTTATATTTTGAAGATATTTTTAGGCGGTAAGGTCTTTTCTAAACAAGTGATTGTATCTAGATGATGAATTAATAAGGATGTTCTTGCTTTCTGTAATCATGCTTTCGTTATGTATTCAGAAGCAAGAACTCCAAATTGATAATAAAAGAATAATTAACTTCTATTTCAGATTAGAGATGTTGTCTTTGTTTATAAATTGCATGTATAGAGTATTGATATACGAAAATAAATAATTTTTGTAATAAACAGACTTAAAATCAGATGATTATAAAGTCTGTTTCTTGCGTATCTTACAAGAAATCAATAATTTTGTAGCGGTAATTTTTTATATGTAGACTAAAGTACGAGTGATTTTTGTGAAGATAAAAAATGCTATAAATAATTAGCTTAAAAATAACGCGGAGATATTAGAATGAAATTGATAGCAGAAAGTGGTTCTACTAGAACAGAATGGGCTTTAGTTGAGGGGGATAATATAGTAGAACATGTCTTTACCGAAGGCATTAATCCATTTTTTCAGTCAAGAAGAGAAATAAGTAGGAGTGTTCGACTGGAATTGCCTGCCTCTTTTTTTAAAAAAAGATTTGAGCAAGTTTTCTTTTATGGTGCAGGGTGCTCATCTTCAGACAAGAAGAGTATCTTGGGGGCCTCTCTTGTTGCGCAATTTAAATCACCCATTCAAGTTGAAAGCGATTTATTAGCTGCAGCTCGTGGATTATTAAAAAATGAGCCCGGAATAGCATGTATTCTTGGAACTGGTTCCAATTCCTGTTTTTATGATGGAGAAAAGATTATGAAACATGTTCAGTCATTGGGATATGTTTTAGGAGATGAAGGAAGCGGAGCTGTGATGGGGAAAAGATTTTTAGCTGATTGTTTAAAAGAACTTGCTCCGTTGGAACTGATAGATGCTTTTTATGATAAATTCCGCATTACTTCTGATGATGCTTTGGAGTATGTTTATAACCGTTCGTTTCCAAACCGCTTCTTATCTACATTTTCATATTTCTTGGCCGAACATTTGGATAATGAGTATGTGTATGATCTTGTCTGCCAAAATTTCAGGGACTTCTTTGTGCGTAATGTCTTGCAATATGATTATTTAAATTACCCGATTCGTTTTGTTGGGTCGGTGGCTTATAACTATGCTGATGTTTTGAGGATTGTGGCGAAAGAATTTGGCGTGGTTATTGAGAAAATAGAAGAGACTCCGATGCCTGGCTTAGTTGAGTTTCATACGCATAATAACAGGGTCTGAAAACCTTTTCAAAGGTAAACGAATAATTAGATTAAGTTGCTTTTTGTTCCATATTGATAAATTAATATCAATATCATAAAACAGATCTGTTTGGACTTTATATAATGCTTGTGAATATAGTTTTTGTATTGTTAATAGTTGCAAATAAATGATCTTGAATCAAAATAGATTAAAAATTAGTTTCTGATTCTAAAAAAATATTCTAAATTTGTTCCGACGAGTAAGGAGTATCCCTTTTATGTATAGGACCTAATTTGATTATTATGAGAAAAGTATTTCTTTCAGCCCTATTCTGCCTTATTTTTAGCTCATTGCGCGGGGAGAATTTCCGATTTGCATTATTAACAGATATACATGTAAATGCAGATTCTCTTGCTTATAATGACCTGAAAAAATCAGTTGAGCAAATTAATAAAACCAAGAATCTTGATTTTGTTATTGTGGCTGGTGATGTTACAGAAGAAGGGGATCGTGCCTCATTAAAGAGAGTAAAATATCTGCTTGATCAGCTGAATGTGAAATATTATATAACTTCAGGAAATCACGAAACAAAATGGAGTGAATCTGGAGCAACTGATTTTAGCCATATATTTGGATCTGACCGTTTTAGATTTGAAAATAAAGGATTCCTTTTTCTTGGATTTAATTCGGGACCGGTTATTCGTATGGCCGATGGGCATGTGTCTCCTCAAGACATTTCATGGTTGAAAAAGGAACTGGAAGTGGTTGGAAAAGAAAAACCTGTTATAATAATTACTCATTATCCTTTGCAGGATGGTGATATAGATAATTGGTATGATGTAACAGATGCGATACGCCCTTATAATATTCGTGTGGTTTTAGGCGGACATTATCACCGAAATCTGTTGTTTGCTTATGATGGGATTCCGGGTATAATTAACCGTTCTAACTTAAGAGGAAAAGAGACGGTGGGAGGTTACTCTCTTTATGAGGTAAATGCTGATTCTATTTTGGTCTATGAACATAAAATAGGTGGAGAACCTCAGAAATGGGCTGGTTATTCCTTAAAGAAAAATTATTATTCGGATAATAATTCAGGTTTTAAAAGACCGGACTATTCCGTGAACAGTGAATACAGACAAGTGAAAGAATCCTGGATGGTAAAGACCGACGCAGGAATTTATTCTTCTCCTGTAGTATATAATAAGAATGTGTATGTTGGCGATGATTTGGGCTATTTAAACTGTTATTCTTTAAAAAATGGCAAGAAGAAATGGAGCTTCAAATCTGATAATCGCATTGTTGGGACTCCGGCTGGAGATAATGGAGTGCTAGTTTTTGGCTCTGCCGATAAGAATATTTATGGAATCAGTGCTAAGACAGGAAAGCTTATTTGGAAGTGTCCGGCGGCTGAAGCTGTTTTAGGTGCAGTAACCATTGCTGATGGTATTGCTTATATTGGTGCCAGTGATCATATTTTTCGTGCTTTGAATGTGAAAACAGGCAAGCTTTGTTGGGAATATACCGGCGTAAGAGGATATGTGGAAACCCGGCCATTGTTGTATGAAGGCAAAGTGATCTTTGGAGCGTGGGATAATAATCTATATGCATTGGATAAGATTACTGGTAAAGAATGTTGGAAGTGGAATGGCGGTTTGACCCGGATGCACTTTTCACCAGCAGCAGTATGGCCGGTAGCAACAGATGGAAAAGTCTTTATAACGGATCCACAGCGGGCGATGACTGCTATTGATGCGAATACAGGTCAGACAGTGTGGAGAACATTTCAGTCAACTGTCAGAGAAACAATCGGGCTTTCAGCAGATAAAATGCGGTTATATAGCAAAACCATGCAGGATAGTGTTGTTTGCTTTTCTACGCAGGGAAATGTTTCTAAGCAGATATGGGCAACTAATGTAAAGTTTGGATATGAACATGCACCATCCATGTTAGTAGAAAAAGATGGGGTGGTATTTGGCAGTACAAAGAGCGGAGTGATTTTTGCTTTGGATGCTTTGTCTGGGAAACTATTGTGGAAACATAAAGTTGGAAATTCACTGATTAGTACGGTGGTTCCATTGAGTGCTAAAGCATGTGTATTTACAAGTACCAGCGGTGAATTTGGAGTTTTAAGAGCTCCAGATACCAATATAAATATTAATTAGTAATAGGAAATAATACGATATCAATATGAAAACTTCAATTAATTGTTTTATCCCATTTATGGGAACTGCACAAGCGGAACAAACGATACAGAATTTAAAGGCAAGTAAATTAGTAAACAAGATCTATTTGCTTGTTACTGATAAAGTAGAGGAGTTAATAGATGGATGTGAGAAACTTTTAGTTTCATCATTGAATTCTACTTCTGCAGTTCGTGAAATTGCAGTACATTCGAATGCTGATTATAGCTTGATTTATACGAAATATACCACATTGGAACTTGGGATGTTCGCATTGGAACGCATGTTAAACATTGCGGAAGATTCTGAAGCTGGAATGGTTTATACTGATCATTACCAGGTAAATGGACAATCAAGAACCCTGTGTCCGGTTATTGATTGTCAGTTAGGAAGTTTACGTGATGACTTTAATTTTGGTTCCGTGCTACTTTATAAGGCTGATGCTTTAAAATCCGCAGTAAATGAAATGACTTCCGACTATTCATTTGCAGGTTTGTATGATTTGCGTTTGAAGGTATCCCAAAAAGCCTCTTTGGTTCATATCAATGAATATCTTTATTCTGAAGTTGAAAATGACACACGCAAAAGTGGTGAAAAGATCTTTGATTATGTAGATCCAAAGAACAGGGCTGTACAAGTAGAAATGGAAGCTGCCTGCACCGAACATTTAAAGAATATCGGAGGCTATCTTGCTCCTGATTTTAAGAAGATAGAGTTTAATGCTGGAGATTTTGAGTGTGAAGCATCTGTGTTTATACCGGTAAGAAACCGTATTCGCACAATTAAAGATGCAATCGGTTCAGTGCTGAACCAGAAAACAAATTTTAAATTCAACTTAATCGTGGTTGATAATTATTCCACAGATGGCACAACGGAGGCTGTTGACGAGTTTGCCTCTGATGAACGGTTAATTCATATCATTCCTGAACGACAGGATCTGGGCATTGGAGGTTGTTGGAACTTAGGTGTGCATCATTCAAAATGTGGAAAATTTGTTGTTCAGTTAGACAGTGATGATGTTTATAGCGATGAAAACACTCTGCAGAAAATGGTCGATGCATTTTATGAGCAAAATTGTGCAATGGTAGTTGGAACCTACATGATGACCGATTTCAATATGAAGATGATTGCTCCAGGCATTATAGACCATAAGGAATGGACTCCGGAGAATGGACGGAATAACGCATTACGCATTAATGGGCTGGGGGCTCCTCGTGCTTTTTATACTCCGGTGTTACGGGAAATTAAAGTTCCTAATACCAGCTACGGTGAAGATTATGCATTAGGGTTGAATATTTCCCGTAAATATCAGATAGGCCGTGTTTACGATGTTGTCTATATGTGTCGCCGCTGGGACGATAATTCTGATGCATCATTGGATGTAGTTAAGATGAATGGTCATAATACTTATAAGGATAGAATCCGTACATGGGAACTTCAAGCCAGAATTGCTTTAAATAAGAATAAATGAAAAGAATTGTCACATCTGCACAAGTACTGGACCTGCTTCAGGAACAACTGAATGTATGGGATGTTGCCCGGAATAACTATAATGCGCTGAGGCAAGTTAGAGTAAAAGAGCTGGATTTTGGCCAATTTAAGGTTAAGGTTCAGTTTAATCCAGCTCGCATCGTCTCTTCTTCAGCTAAGGTCGATCCAAAGTCGATTAAGGAACGGAAGTGCTTTCTTTGTGAGCAAAACCGTCCGGCTGTACAGAAAGGACTTCCTTTTGGCGACAAATATATCATACTGATTAACCCATTCCCTATTTTCCCGAAGCACCTTACCATTCCTGCCTGCGAGCATGTTGATCAACGCATTCAGAGCCGATTTGGTGATATGTTGGATCTGGCATATAACCTTGATGAGTTTACTGTGTTCTATAATGGTCCAAAGTGCGGAGCCTCTGCTCCTGATCATGTTCATTTCCAGGCTGGAAGCAAAGGGTTTCTTCCTATTGAAAAAGAGTGGAATTTGTTTGTAAACAAGACAGTTTCTGAACAGGGGTCAGCCAAACTGTTTAATCTTGACGGTTATCAGAGAGGAGTGTTGGTTATTGAGTCGAATTCAAAAGAAAGTGCAGTTGAATTGTTCGGAAATATATATGCTTCCCTTGAAATAAAACCAGGAGAGGGAGAACCGATGATGAATATTCTGGCATGGTTTGACACGGATAAATGGATTGTCTGCATTTTCCCCAGGACATTGCATCGCCCTTCCTGTTATACAGCTCAGGGAGATGACAATATATTGATTAGCCCTGCTGCAGTTGATATGGGAGGAGTCTTTATCACTCCATTGGAAAAGGATTTCGAAAAGATCTCAGCTGAAAATATATCTGAGATATTGCAGGAGGTATGTATGGATGAATTGAAGTTACAGAAGATTGTGGAACATCTTAATACAAAGCTATGAAAGAGCCTAAAGTAGATGTGGGGGTCATGTTTGAACCACAGATAGATTTTATATTGCAGGGCAACTATCTTTGGAATGGTACTTTGTTTACAGGTAGTCAGATGGCAAAGTATTCCGATGGAAAGATTCTCTGGAACGGTTCTGTTTACGAAGAATTGCTGTTTGAACCAACTGATACAAAAAACGATTCTTTTGAGCTGGTAGATGTTACCATTGGCATAAACTTTCACTGGGAGCGAAAAGAAAACCAGCGTTTCCGTGGGGCACTGAAGCTAATTGTGGAGAACGATAGACTGACAGCTGTGAATGTAATTTCTGTGGAAGATTACCTGATCAGTGTAATCTCTTCTGAGATGAGTGCCACTGCTTCGGCCGAGTTACTAAAAGCACATGCTGTGATTTCCCGCAGCTGGTTACTGGCCCAGATCCAGAAGAATAAGGAAATTGCAGATACTAAATCAGAATATACCGCGTTTTCTGAAACTAAGGATGAATCCATCAAATGGTATGATAGGGAAGATCATGTGAACTTTGATGTATGTGCCGATGATCATTGTCAACGTTACCAAGGTATTACCCGCGCTTCTACCAAGAATGTGGAACTGGCGGTGAAAGCAACGGCAGGGCAAGTACTGATGGCGGAAAGTAAAATCTGTGATGCCCGTTTCTCAAAATGTTGCGGTGGTGCAGTTGAAGAGTTTCAATATTGCTGGGAAGATGTGAAACATCCATATCTGGTGACGTTACGTGACGATAAGTCCGGCATTCCGTTACCAGACCTGACACAGGAAGCCGAAGCAGAAAAATGGATTCGCACTTCTCCGGATGCGTTCTGTAACACCACTGATAAGAAGATCCTTTCTCAGGTGTTAAATAACTATGATCAGGAGACAATAAATTTTTATCGTTGGAAAGTATCCTATACCCAGAAAGAGCTTTCGGAACTGATACTGAAACGATCTGGCATTGACTATGGAGAGATTATTGACCTGATTCCGGTGGAACGGGGCGTTTCCGGTCGGTTGGTGAAGCTAAAGATCGTGGGTACGAAACGAACATTGACTATCGGCAAGGAACTTGAAATCAGAAGAACACTCTCAACTTCTCATCTGTATAGTTCAGCTTTTGTTGTTGAGAAAGAGAATGTAAAAAATAATATCCCTGAAAGATTTAACTTGGTCGGTTCAGGATGGGGACATGGGGTAGGACTGTGTCAGATTGGTGCAGCGGTAATGGGTGAGCAAGGATTTACGTACGATCGTATTTTACTTCATTATTATGTTGGAGCTGCTATTGAAAAATTATACTAATGAATCATTATGAAGAATAGAAGAAGATCACCTTGGGCATGGATCCCGACTTTATACTTTGCAGAAGGTTTGCCTTACGTAGCAGTTATGACTATCTCGGTTATTATGTATAAGCGTTTAGGCATATCAAATACTGATATTGCTTTATATACAAGCTGGTTATATTTGCCATGGGTAATAAAACCTTTCTGGAGTCCATTTGTTGATTTGCTTAAAACAAAGCGTTGGTGGATTGTTACCATGCAGCTCTTGGTAGGTGCCGGATTGGCGGGTATTGCTTTTACCATACCGATGCCCAACTTCTTTCAAATCACATTGGCCGTATTCTGGTTGGTAGCATTTAGCTCAGCTACTCACGATATTGCTGCCGATGGTTTTTATATGCTGGCACTTGATGTCCCACAGCAAGCATTGTATGTAGGCATTCGTAGTACTTTCTACAGAATTGCCACTATTTTTGGACAAGGTGTACTTATTGTACTGGCTGGTGGACTTGAGACTTGGACTGGTAAGGTTCCTTTTGCCTGGTCTATTACTTTCTTTATTTTGAGTGGACTTTTTATAGCCTTTTGTCTCTATCATAAATTTATTCTTCCTGTTCCTGCAACAGACAAATCGACAGTTGGTGATGTTACAGCTAAAAATATCTTTAAAGAGTTTTTTGCAACATTCGTCACTTTCTTCAAGAAGAAACAAGCCGCAGTTGCTATTCTTTTTATGTTGCTTTATCGTTTGCCTGAAGCTCAGTTAGTGAAACTGATAAATCCTTTTCTTCTTGATCCTCTTGAAAAAGGAGGACTGGGTCTTACTACTGCAGAAGTTGGTATAGTATATGGCACAGTGGGCATTCTGGGACTTACTATTGGTGGTATTATTGGAGGTATATGTGCATCCAAAGGCGGTCTTCAGCGTTGGTTATGGCCAATGGCCTGGAGTATATCTCTAACCTGTCTTACTTTTGTATATCTGGGATACTTCCAGCCACAAAGTCTCATAATAATAAATATTTGTGTATTCATAGAGCAGTTTGGTTACGGCTTCGGCTTTACAGCCTATATGCTCTTCCTTATTTATTATTCTGACGGTGAGCATAAAACAGCTCACTATGCAATTTGTACAGCTTTTATGGCACTTGGTATGATGCTTCCCGGTATGGCTGCCGGATGGTTACAGGATCACATTGGCTATGAAAAATTCTTTGTTTGGGTAATGATTTGTTGTGCAGCAACTATTGCGGTTTGTGCATTTGTGAAGATTGATCCGGAATATGGAAAGAAAAAAGAGGAAGTAGAATCTAAGTAATATTAAAATCTGAATAGTGATGAAACTTAAATATTTATTTGCTTTGTGCCTTGCTGGATTATTTGCCGGCAGTGCATCTGCTCAGAAAATCAGAATAAAAACCGGCATTGAGGTTTTAAAGGAACAAAACTTTAAAATACTGGAAGGCAAACGTGTGGGGTTGATTACCAATCCTACCGGTGTGGACAATGATCTGAAATCAACTATTGATATTCTTCACGAAGCAAAGAATGTGAATCTTGTAGCTCTTTTTGGGCCTGAACATGGAGTGCGTGGTGATGTTCATGCCGGAGATCATGTGGACAACTCAAATGATCCTACCACCGGCTTGCCTGTGTATTCTTTATATGGGAAAACCCGCAAGGCAACTCCGGAGATGCTGAAAGGTATTGATGTACTGGTGTATGATATACAGGATATTGGTTGTCGTTCGTTTACCTTTATCAGTACAATGGGGCTTGCTATGGAGGCTGCTGCTGAGAACAATATTGAATTTGTTGTATTAGATCGTCCGAATCCGGTGAATGGACTCAAGATTGAAGGTAACTTGGTAGAAGATGGCTATTATTCTTTTGTGAGCCAGTTCAAGATCCCTTACGTTTATGGACTTACTTGCGGTGAACTGGCTTTGATGCTGAATGGTGAAAACATGCTGAAAAAAACTTGTAAGCTAGAAGTTGTAAAAATGAAAGGCTGGAAACGTAAGATGGATTATACACAGACGGGTTTGCAATGGATTCCTGCATCTCCTCATATCCCTCATTCCCATTCTGCCTATTTCTATCCGGTATCAGGAATTGTTGGTGAATTAGGGTATTTGTCTATTGGAGTAGGATATACCATTCCTTTCCAGATGTTTGCAGCAGAATGGATAAAAGCCGATGAGTTTGCAGCAAAAATGAATACTCTGAATTTACCGGGGGTGAAATTCAGACCAATCCATCTGAATCCATTTTATGCAGTTGGGCAAGGAAAGAATCTTCAGGGAGTGCAAGTGCACATCACAGATTATAAGAAAGCGGCACTGTCAGAAATACAGTTTTATGTAATGCAGGAGTTGGCAGAGCTTTATCCTGACAAAGCGGTGTTTAGCAATGCTGATAAAAAACGATTTGATATGTTCGATAAAGTTAGTGGAAGCGATCAAATTCGTCTGCGCTTTGCTAAAAATAATAAATTCGAGGATATAAAAGATTATTGGTATAAAGATGTGGCAGGCTTTAAACAGCTGTCAAAGAAATATTACTTATATAAATAGACGGTGTTATTGCCGATAAAAGTATCAAGAGTATGAGTAAAGATTATAATTCTTTTCTGAAAGAAATTTTAGCATTTGTGCCTAAGGAGAGAATCTATACGGATGAGCTTCGGTTATTAGCTTGGGGAACAGATGCGGGGTTTTACCGCCTTATTCCTAAAATAGTTATTCGTTCTGTTGATGAACAGGAAATTTCGCGAATGCTTTCGATAGCAGACAAGTTGAATCTGCCAGTTACTTTCAGAGCTGCGGGAACCAGCCTTTCTGGTCAGAGCATCAGTGACTCAATCTTGATTGTTGCCGGAAAAAACTGGGAAAAATACTCCATTTCACCGGATTACAATACAATTACTCTCCAGCCGGGACTGATCGGGGATCGGGTAAATCAGATTCTGAAGCCTTTTGGACGCAAATTTGCTCCGGACCCTGCCTCCGTTAAATCGGCTATGGTGGGTGGCATTGTAATGAACAATGCCTCGGGAATGAACTGCGGTACTCACGAAAATAGTGATAAGGTCTTGTTATCCGTACGTATTGTTCTGGCAGACGGAACAGTGCTTGATACCGGAAGTGAAGCCAGCAAAAATGAGTTTGCCCGGGAAAGGCCCGATTTTGTAAAAGCCATTGAGACATTACGTGATCAGGTTCGCAGCAATGAACAGTTGGCCAGCCGGATCCGTTACAAATATTCCATAAAGAATGTAACCGGACTCAATATCCTCCCTTTTATCGAGCACAATGATCCCTTTGAGATCATCGCCCATCTGATGGTTGGGTCAGAGGGAACTCTGGCATTCTTATCCGAAGTCACGATGAAAACGGGGTATGATTATCCGTTCCATGCCAGTGCTATGCTCTACTTTACAGATATTAAGGAGGCGTGTCGAGCAGTGGTTGCCATGAAAAAGGGACCGGTTGCCGGAGCCGAATTACTCGACTCCAAGTCTCTGGAATCAGTCAATGATCCTACAGGTAAAGGGTTAACAGCTGTACTAACTGAAACAATGGCCAAAACAAAACAGGAACTAGATGCTCAGATAAAGGAACTAGAGTCCATTCTTCAGTCTTTTGATTTGTATACTCCCGTGCATTTTACAGATAAAGAGAGTGAATATGCTCCCTATTGGAATATCCGTTCCGGTATATTCCCTTCTGTAGGTGGAATGAGGGAACTGGGAACTACTACTCTCATAGAAGATGTGGCTTTCCATATTGAAAATCTGCCTGAGGCAACAGAGGAGTTGCAGGCTTTGTTGGTTAAGCATGGTTATCCTGATGCTTGTATCTATGGACATGCATTGGAAGGTAATTATCATTTCATCATTAACCAAGCGTTTGATACTTCCGAAAAGGTTCAGAAGTATGAAAAACTGATGAATGAGGTGAAGACTCTGGTAGTCGATAAATACGACGGCTCATTGAAAGCTGAGCATGGCACCGGACGAAACATGGCGCCGTTTGTGAAATACGAATGGGGCGAGGCGGCTTTTGAGGTAATGAAAGCTGTGAAGAAATTGTTTGATCCAAAGAACTCACTGAATCCGGGGGTTATTTTTAACGATGATCCGGAATGTCATATAAAGAATTTTAAGCCGATGCCTCTGACCAATGCGCATGTTGATAAATGTATTGAGTGCGGCTTTTGCGAGGTTAATTGCCTTACTTGTGGCTTTACTCTTTCTTCAAGACAGCGTATTGTAATTCGTAGGGAAATCTCCAGACTGAGAAAATCAGGTGAGGACAATGAACGATTGGCCAAACTGGAAAAACAATACAAGTATCCCGGTAATCAGACTTGTGCTGGTGACGGGTTATGTTCAATGTCTTGTCCGATGGGGATCAATGTGGGAGACCTCACGCATGATATCCGTCAGGAAGAATTGCCGGTTGGAAGCTTCGGATACAAGATTGGAGACTTTGCAGCCAATCATTTCTCAGAAATGAAAAGTGTGCTTCGTCCAGTGCTTAGTCTGGCAACTGGCACTCATTCGCTTCTGGGTACAAAGGCAATGTCATCTGTTACGAAAGGGATACGGTATATTTCCATGCGCAATTTCCCATTGTGGACTCCTGCTATGCCAAAAGCTTATTATCCGCATAAGATTGTTCAAAAGAGCGAACCATTGAAAGTAGTCTATTTCCCTAGCTGCCTTAATCAGATGATGGGCACTGCAAAAGATGCACCGGATGCAACTCCGTTAGTGGACAAAACCGTTCAGCTGCTTCAGAAAGCTGGTTATGAAATTATATTCCCCAAAGGTATGGATAAACTCTGCTGCGGAACCATCTGGGAAAGTAAAGGTATGTTGGATATTGCCGACCGTAAATCGGCTGAGCTTGAAGAGGCTTTATTTGCAGCAAGTGAACAAGGCATTTATCCAGTCCTTTGTGATCAGAGTCCTTGTCTGCATCGTATGCGAAATGTAATGACGAAAGTGAAATTATACGAACCGGTAGAATTCATATATACCTTTTTGAAGGATAAATTGGAATTTACTCCCATTGATAAACCAGTTTCAATTCACATTACCTGTTCAACACAGAAAATGGGTTTGCGTGATCAGATGATTGCTTTAGCCAATCTCTGTTCAACGAAGGTGATTGTTCCCGAAGAAGTGGGATGTTGTGGGTTTGCCGGAGATAAAGGATTTACGCATCCTGAAGTAAATGCCTATGCTCTTCGTAAATTAAAGCCTCAGTTAGAAAAGGCTAGGGTAGAAGTAGGGTACTCAAACAGCCGGACCTGTGAGGTTGGGCTGACTACAAACTCTGGAATCCCATATATCTCGATTGTGTATCTGGTGGATCAATGTACAACAACAAAATAAATCAATAATTATGAAAACAAATGTCAGTCAGCGGTTACTCGCATTGGATGTGCTTAGAGGTATCACCATTGCAGGTATGATTTTGGTAAATAACCCAGGGTCATGGACTTCGATATATACTCCTCTTGAACATGCACCTTGGACTGGGTTGACTCCAACTGATTTGGTCTTTCCGTTTTTTATGTTTATCATGGGGATATCAACCTATATCTCTTTAAGAAAATATAATTTTGAGTTCAGCCATTCAGCTGCTCTGAAGATATTAAAACGTACATTGGTTATTTTCGTTATCGGTTTGGGTATCGCATGGTTATCCTTATCTTTCCGTACCTTTTATTCGTTATATAAAGAAAATCTTTCATATGGAGAGCGTTTTCTGCGGGCTATCACAAACTTTGAGCACCTTCGTATATTGGGTGTTATGCAGCGACTGGCTTTGTGTTATGGTGCAACTGCACTCATCGCGATTCTGATGAAACATAAATACATCCCTGTGCTTGTTTTATCTACTCTTTTTGCTTATTTCATGTTATTACTTTTTGGCAATGGTTTTGAACAGAGTGAACATAATATTGTATCTATTATAGATAAGTCTATTCTGGGAGTTAACCATATGTATAAAGATGCCGGACTGGCTATTGACCCGGAAGGATTGCTTAGTACCATCCCATCCATCTGTCATGTACTGATTGGTTTCTGGTGTGGAGAATTGCTGATGAGCGTAAAAGATAATGGCGAACGTATCCAGCGACTTTTCCTGGTAGGAACAGTGCTTACATTCTCTGGGCTCCTGTTAAGTTACGGATGCCCCATTAGTAAGAAAATATGGTCTCCTACATTTGTGCTTACCACCTGTGGACTAGCATCCAGTTTTCTGGCCTTACTCATCTGGATTATTGATATTAAGGGATATAAAACCTGGTGCCGATTCTTCGAATCTTTTGGTGTAAATCCTTTGTTTATCTATGTTATGGGAGCAGTTCTTACTGTATTGACAGGTAGTTTCCTTTTCCCATATGCTGGAAAATTGATGAGCGTAAAATTGTACACATATAAATATTTGTTGCAACCTCTTTTGGGAAATTTACCGTCTTCATTGGCCTTTGCCTTATTGTTTGTAGGGGTAAACTGGGCTATTGGGTACGTTTTATATAAGAAAAAAATATATATTAAGATATGATATTAATTGCAGATAGTGGCTCTACTAAGACAGATTGGTGTGTAGTTGAGCATGGACAGCTAGTCCAGCAGATTTTCACAAAAGGGATAAATCCTTTTTTTCAGACAGAGGAAGAAATCAGTAAAGAGATTGAAGAAACCTTGTTGTCAGAGATAAAAAATTATAGTATAGACTCAGTGTTCTTTTATGGAGCAGGTTGTGCCTTTCCTGAAAAGATAGAAATGGTACGCTCTGCTATAGCCAGACACATTAATGTTACAGTTGAGGTAGGAAGCGATCTTCTTGCAGCAGCCCGTGGATTGTGTGGTAAAGAATCGGGCATTGCCTGTATCTTAGGTACAGGATCAAATTCCTGTTTCTACGATGGAAAAGAGATAAAGGATAATGTATCGCCTCTTGGTTATATACTGGGTGATGAAGGCAGTGGAGCCGTGTTAGGAAGATTATTGGTGGGAGATTGCTTAAAGAACCAGTTATCTCCGGAATTAAAAGAAAAGTTCATGAGTCAGTATCAGCTAACTCCTGCAATTATTCTGGATAAAGTGTATAAAGAGCCATTCCCCAATCGGTTTTTGGCAAATTTATCCCGTTTTCTTTTTCAGAATATTGAAAATCCGGAGATTCACCGCATTGTATTGAATGGTTTTAAGGCATTCTTTATCCGGAATGTAATGCAGTATGATTATCAGAACAACAAGGCTCATTTTATAGGATCTGTTGCTCATTATTATAAGGATATTCTTGTTGAAGCGGCAGAGGAGTTACATGTTCAACTGGGGACAATCATTAAAAGTCCGATGCCCGGATTGATTGCCTTTCACTCAAAATAATTATAAAAACAAAAAAGAAGTTATGGCATTTATTAAAATAACCGAGCAATCTTCTCTTAACAATGATCTGGAAAAAAAATCAGTCAGGGAATTGTTGGAAGGTATTAATGCAGAAGACCAGAAAGTAGCTATTGCTGTTCAGAAAGCAATACCGCAGATAGAAAAGTTGGTGTCACAGATAGTGCCCCGCATGAAGCAAGGTGGGCGAATCTTTTATATGGGAGCCGGTACCAGTGGCCGATTGGGAGTATTGGATGCTTCTGAGATTCCGCCAACATTTGGTATGCCTCCTACTTTGGTGATTGGTTTGATTGCCGGAGGAGAAAGGGCATTGCGCAATCCGGTGGAGAATGCGGAAGATAATATGGAACGCGGATGGGAAGAACTGGTGGAACATCAGATCAATGAAAAAGATACAGTGATTGGCATTGCTGCTTCAGGAACTACTCCTTACGTGATCGGTGCTTTGCGCAAGGCTCGTGAGCATGGCATTCTTACAGGTTCAATCTCCAGCAATCCGGACTCTCCGTTATCGGCAGAAGCGGATGTTCCTATTGAAATGATTGTGGGTCCGGAATTTGTGACGGGAAGTTCCCGTATGAAGTCCGGAACCGGACAGAAGATGATTCTGAATATGATCACTACCTCAGTAATGATTCAACTGGGACGTGTTAAAGGGAATAAAATGGTCAATATGCAGCTCTCCAATAAGAAGCTGGTTGATCGTGGCTCACGGATGGTATCCGAAGAACTGGGTATGGAATATGAACAAGCCAAACGCCTGTTGCTGATGTATGGTTCAGTAAAGAAAGCGGTCGATGCCTATCGTGCACAACAAAATAACGAATCCAAATGAAAAAGGTCTGCTTCTTTATAGTAGCCAGTTTGCTCTTTGTGACAAATAGTTTTGCACAACAAGGCAAGTACGGCACTTATTATGATCAGCGAGCCACTTTGTTTGAGTATCTGCCAGTCACCTCTTCAGACATTATCTTTCTGGGAAATAGTCTGACCGATGGTTGTGAGTGGGGCGAGCTTTTTGGAAATCCTCATATCAAGAACCGTGGCATTAGTGGTGATGTGGTTATGGGAATATATGATCGTATTACCCCTATTCTGAAAGGTAAACCTGCAAAGATATTCCTGATGTCAGGGATCAATGATGTCTCTCACGATCTGACAGCTGATAGTGTTGTAGTGATGCTAAGGAAACTTGTGATAAAGATTAAAACGGATTCTCCCAAGACGAAGCTCTATCTTCAAAGTCTGCTCCCGGTAAATGATGAATTCACTCGTTTCCCGAAAGTACACAATAAGACACAAGTGATTATTGATATTAACAAGGGTATAAAACTTCTGGCAAAAGAGAAGGGATGTACCTATATTGATCTTTATTCCCGCTTGATTGCTCCGGGCACTCAGAGCCTGAATAAGAAATATACGAATGACGGACTTCATCTCCTCGGACCAGGATATCTTATCTGGAAAGAGGTTTTAAAACCGTATGTAAAATAGTTGGTTTCTTTGTTGTTTATAGGTGTTTTGTTAGAAGGGAAAAGCTTCCATTGTTAATGGAGGCTTTTTTTATGGACTATGGCGAAGGCTTTTTATTATTCCCTTGAATATTTTTGTTCCCTTGTACAGAAGAATGCAATCTTCTGTACAAAAGAATTAATTGTTCTGTACAAAACAAATTATTCTTTTGTACAAGATCTTTAGAATGTTTCTTTATATAATCTGAAAAGTATAAGCTTCCTTTTCTCTTCTCAACGGATAATCACCCCTTAACTGCTCAAATAGTTCTGGATGTGTTTTCAACGCTTTGCTGTCTCTTTCTGGATTGTATGTTTGCAGATAAGCTTCTGCTTCGGTTGAGGCCTTGATTACCGGATTTTCAGGTTTAGAAGGATGAATCTCAAAGTTTGGATTGATCTGGAAAAAGCGACAAAGGGATTCCAGTGACATACGGGTGGCATTGGCTTTTCCATCGGCTGAATAACCTGCAATGTGCGGAGTTCCTATAAAGACCTTTTCCAATAACTCTAGGTTAATGTCCGGTTCGTTTTCCCATACATCAATCACTGCTTCCTGAATCTGTTTCTTTTCTATAGCGGAAAGCAGGGCAGAGGTTTCTGTTATTTCTCCCCGGGAGGTGTTTATTATTACAGGGCATTTTTTTAGAGAATTGAAGAATGCGGTATTGGCCAGATGATATGTTTTATACTTGCCTTCTTTGTGGAGAGGAGTATGAAAGGTGATCACATCACATTCCCGGGCAATAGTTTCCAGGTCAGTAAACTGACCGGCTCCCTCTTTATCGGCACGGGGAAGATCGTTCATTAATACCCGCATGCTCAGTGACAGAGCTACTTTACAAACTTTACTTCCTACATTACCTACACCGACTACTCCAATGCATTTGTTTTTCAGAGTAAATCCCTTTTCTTTTTCCAGAAGTAACAGTGTAGAATGGATATATTGCTCTACCGAAGCCGAGTTACATCCCGGAGCATTGGTCCAGGTGATTCCTGCTTCCCGGCAGTAATCTGTATCAATGTGGTCATAACCAATCGTGGCGGTGGCGATAAATTTCACTTTACTCCCTTCCAGCAAGCCACGGTTGCAATGGGTACGGGTGCGGATAATCAGCGCATCGGCATCACGAACTATTTCCTTAGTGAATTTCATTCCGGGAACATATACAACCTCGTTTGGAGTATCCCCTCCAAGCTCTTCAATAACTCCTTTAATGTAAGGAATTTTATTATCAACAATTACTTTCATTTTGTCATTCTTTTAAAAATATTCTCCAGCGAATTTTCTTTAGTCAGTTCACTCAGCTGTGCATCTGCCACAATCTCACCTTTGTGAATAATGATAGCGTGTTCACATAAGTCTGATACTTCTTGTAAAGAATGTGAGGAGAATAAGATTGTTTTCTCTTTCCCCAGTTCTCTGATTAGCGAATGGATTTCGCCCAATTGGTTGGGGTCCAGTCCTGAAGAAGGTTCGTCGAGAATCAGCACTTGGGGGTTGTGTAACAAAGCCTGTGCCAGTCCCACGCGCTGACGAAATCCTTTGGATAGCGTTCCAATTGTCTTTCCGCACACCTCTTCCAGCTTTATTCGTTCAATCATCTCGTCCACCAGTCCGTGCAGATTGCCCACCCGGTAAAGTTGTCCCACATACTCCAGATATTCCCGGACATACATTTCCGGATAAAGCGGATTATTCTCAGGCAAATAGCCGATGCAACGCTTGGCGGCAATGGGATCTTTGCTGATGTCATATCCGCAAACAGTCACAGTTCCCTTATAATCGGTCAGCCATCCGGTAATTATTTTCATGCAAGTGGATTTCCCTGCCCCGTTTGGTCCAAGAAAACCGGCTATTTCTCCCGGTCTTACTTCAAAATTAATATGGTGAAGCACTTCCTGATTCCCGTAAGATTTTGATATATCCGATAATACGATAGACATAGTAAATGTGTATTTGTGATAGATGTTGTCCGACAAAAGTACTAAAAGTTGCCCGTTTAGCTAATAAAATGTGCAAATAATTGTTTCTTCGGGAAAGAATGTATAGTTTTGCACTCTACATTTAAAAATACTGATTATGACATTTAGTAACCTTTGCAACGAAATTTTCTTTCAATCAACAGAGAATTACCATGTAACTGATAGTGTAGATGCTCCGATTCAGAATCCTTACGAGCTAAAGACTATCGAATATTATTTATATTTGAAGAATTGGATTGATGCCGTGCAATGGCATTTTGAAGATATAATCCGGGATCCTCAGATTGATCCGGTAGGAGCTTTGACATTAAAAAGACGCATTGATAAATCTAATCAGGATCGAACAGATTTAGTGGAGCTGATTGACAGCTATTTTTATGATCAGTATAAGGATGTGAAACCTTTATCTGATGCGACAATTAATACCGAAAGTCCGGCTTGGGCGGTTGATCGTCTTTCTATCCTTGCATTGAAGATTTATCACATGAAGCAGGAAGTGGAACGTACGGATACTACTCCTGAACATCATGAACAATGTCAGAAGAAACTGGACATCCTGTTGGAGCAGAAAAAGGATTTGTCTACTGCCATTAATCAGCTGATTGAAGATATTAAGGCAGGCAAAAAATATATGAAAGTGTACAAACAGATGAAAATGTATAATGACCCTGCATTAAATCCTGTGCTCTACGCAAAGAAGTAATAATGGCGAAAATATTGATTATTCGTTTTTCCGCGATAGGAGATGTAGCGATGACTATCCCGGTGATTCATTCGCTTGCTCTGCAGCATCCTGAACTTGAAATTACCGTACTGAGTCGTGCAATACTCCAACCGCTTTTTATAGGATTGCCCGGAAATGTCCATTTTATGGGAGCCGATTTACACGGTAAGCATAAAGGGCTTCTGGGATTACATAGGCTGTTCTATAATGAGTTGAAAGTAATGGACTTTGACTATGTGGCCGATTTGCATGATGTACTTCGTACAAAGATAATTCGTCTTCGTTTCAAGTTAATGGGTATTCCAACTGCTTATATTCATAAAGGACGTTTAGGCAAGAAGAGACTGACCAGCCGGTATCATAAGGTGCTTGAAAATCAGAAATCTTCTTTCCGGAGGTATACAGATGTTTTTAAAGTTTTAGGTTTTCCTATCCAGCTAAATTTTACTTCCATTTATGGGGAAGGAAGAGGTGATATTACTCAGATACAAGAAATAACCGGAGAGAAGGGAGATTCTAAATGGATTGGAATTGCTCCTTTTGCTAAACATAAAGGAAAGGTGCTGCCATTGGACAAACAAGGAGAGGTGATAGCTCACTTTGCTAAAGATTCCCGGGTAAAAATATTTCTTTTTGGTGGTGGAAAGAAGGAAGAATCCATTCTGTCTACCTGGGCCAGCAAATATCCCAATGTAATTTCATTGATCGGAAAACTGAATATGAATACTGAACTGATTTTGATGAGTCATCTGGATGCCATGGTTTCTATGGATTCTGCCAATATGCATCTAGCCTCGTTGGTCAATGCGCCGGTTGTTTCTGTTTGGGGCGCTACCCATCCGTATTGTGGATT
Source organism: uncultured Bacteroides sp. (assembly GCF_963678425.1). NCBI lineage: Bacteria > Pseudomonadati > Bacteroidota > Bacteroidia > Bacteroidales > Bacteroidaceae > Bacteroides > uncultured Bacteroides sp. Next base: position 460,683 of record NZ_OY782853.1, on the reverse strand, counting down.
TATGGGCTGGAAACAATCTCCCATGAATGCGGTTCAGGTTGACCTTCCTTGTCGCCCATGTTCCGTATTTGGCAATAAATCCTGTTATCGGAAGGATTACGCTTGCCTGAATCAGATTACATCTGATATGGTTATTAAAAAAATAGAGAGTATAATATATTAATTGCATGAAGATACTTCTGAATCCGGCATTTGAATCGTTGCGCACTTTTGTAAAATCGGTTCCTGGTTTTTTCGAGAAAGAGGGACGTGTTATATACAAAGGACGGAATGAGATAAAAGTTTTTAAAGTAGGAGATATCGAAATTAACATTAAAAGGTACAAAGTGCCAATGCTGTTTAATAGGATTATATACACCTGCTTTAGAGACAGTAAGGGAAAACGAGCTTTTTATTATCCTAAGCAGTTGCTGGAAAAAGGATTCGAGACTCCCGAACCGATTGCTTATATCGAATTGAAAAAGTGGGGCTTAATAAATTATTCTTTCTTTATCAGCGTGCATTCTCCATATACTCATACCTTTTATGAATTTGGAAATGCAACGGAGGAACAATATTTTGAGGTGATTAAAGCGTTTGCACATTATACAGCAAAACTTCATAATGCACAGATCTTTCATAAAGATTATTCTCCTGGCAACATCCTTTTTGATAAGATTAATGGTGAGTACCATTTTTGTCTGGTTGATATTAACCGAATGTCTTTTGGCGAGGTTTCCATGGAGAAAGGCTGTGAGAATTTTGCCCGTCTATGGGGACAAACACATCTTTTTAAATTATTGGCAGTGGAATATGCAAAAGAACGTGGATTTAATCAGGAAGAATGCATCCAAATTATTTTAAGATCTCGCAAAAAATTTTGGAATAAATATAAACGCAAACATTTGGTAAAGTTCGATTTAGATATTTAAATTAAATTAGATTATGCGCATTGTGTTGTTCTGTGAAAATAAATACGCTATTGACATATTGCTTCCTTTACAAGAATATTCTGAAAAAGAAGGATGCAATAATGTTCTTTGGTATATTCACCAAAAGAAAATACCCTCTTTCCCTTTAAAAGATAAAGTAAAATGGACAAATTCTATCCAGGAAATATACGACTTTTCTCCTGATGCAATTTTCGTTCCAGGCAATATAGTCCCATATTATTTACCAGGAGTAAAGATCCAGGTGTTTCATGGCTATGCGGCGGAGAAGAAAGACCATTGGATTATACGACGGTATTTTGATACTTATTTTACTCAAGGTCCTTATTTTACTAAGAATTTTCTTAACTTAGCGGCAAAATATAAAGATTTTGAGGTGGTGGAAACCGGGTGGACAAAGCAAGACTGGATCTTAGCTAATCTGCACACATTTGATAAGGAGAAGGAAGCCTTATTGAATCGACATAAAAAAGAGAAAATGGTGCTTTATGCTCCTACTTTTTCTCCTTCATTGACCTCACTACCTTTTCTTAAAGAAGCACTTTTAGAGTTGGTTCGTGAAAAAGATATTTTGTTGTTGCTTAAATTTCATCCTCTTACAAAGCAGGAATGGATAGATGAATATAAAGAATTTGCAGCTCAGAACGAGAATATAATCTGGATTGAAGATTTCAATGTTACAAAATATCAATTGATGGCAGATGTGATGATTAGTGATACATCTTCTACCGTGTATGAGTTCCTGCTATTAAATAAACCTGTAATTACTTTCAGAACAATTGCGAAAGATATTTATTGGTATGATATTCAAGATACCGCATTGCTGTCTGATGCTTTTGAGAAAGTACAATATGATAAGTCCACCATTGATAAAAGGCATTGGATAATAGAAAATTATGATCCTCATTTAGACGGACTAGTGTGCTATCGAATGCTCGAGGCCGTCAAGGATTATATAAATAGGAATGGCGTGCCTGAAAGACGCAAACTAAATATATGGAGAAAATACACCAGCATAAAAGTGTTTGGCAGTATAAAATAAACTAAATTCTACGAGATGAAATCTTATGTTTTCCCAGGTAATATTGAAGAAGATATTCTTCAGATAGCTGCAGAACAAATTCCGTACATGCGTACATCCTTCTTTTCAGGAATAGTGAAAGGGTCTGAACAACTTCTTTTGGATCAGATTCACTGCAAGAATGGGAGAGTTATATTTTATACAGGATCAGGAACTGGTGCAATGGATGCAGTCGTATCTAATTTGGTGACACTAAAAAGAAATTCATTTATCCTTGCAGGAGGCTCTTTCGGCTATAGATGGAAAAGTCTGTGTGAGTATTATCATTGCCCATATCATCTTTTTGAGGTTCCATTTGCTAAAGATCCGGATTATACCGAGATGGAGGAACAAATAAAGAACACTCATCCTGATGTTTTTTTGTGCCAGCATCATGAAACGTCTACAGGTGAGCTTTTTGATTTACCCCGGATTGCAGAAATATGCAAAAAGTATGGCGTTTTTCTGGTGGTGGATGCAATCAGTTCTTTCTTATCTGACCCTCTGGATATGGATCAGTTAAATATTGGAATGTGCATTACAAGTAGTCAGAAAGGATTGAATATTCCTCCCGGACTTTCCTTTATTTTTCTTTCTGAAAAAGCTTTATCTGAAGATTTCAATCATATTGGTTATTACTTTGATTTTAAAGAGAATCTGAAAAATCTGGAAAGAGGGCAAACTCCTTACAGTCCTGCAACAACACTCTTTTTGCAGTTGTACGAACGCTTAAAAAGGAACTCAGTCATTGGGGTGGATTCTATTATTGAGAATGTAAAGCAAAGAGCTTTGTATTTTAGAGCCCAGTGTAAAGAACATAACTGGATTATACCGGCAGAAACTCCGTCAAATTGTATTACAGGTTTCTTTGTTAAGAGAAATGGAGATATTTTATTCAATGAGCTGTTAAAGGAAAATATTTATATAATGCCAGGCTCTACCCCCAATTTTTTTAGGGTGTCGCATTTGGGCTTGCAGTCTAAAGAAGATATAGATAATCTTGTTGCAAGAATAAAAACTATTGAAGAAAAATAATAAATACTATAATGAATAGTAAAAAAGTAAGAGTCTTTACTTCCGGTAGTTTTGACCTTTTTCATGTAGGCCATTTAAATATCTTAGAGAAATCTGCAGCTCTTGGTGATGAACTGATTGTGGGTGTAAGTACCGATGAGCTGATTGAAATGTATAAGGGTATGAAACCGATTATTCCCTTTGAACAGAGAATAAGAATAGTATCTTCATTAAAAAGTGTAACCAAGGCTGTAAAGCAAACTAAGTTAACGGACATAGCCCAACTCAAGGAATTTGATATTGACATTGTAACTATTGGTGATGATTGGGAAGGAAAGTATTTGGAAGGGCTTGAATGGATGAAATCTCAACCAGGAAAGCGAGTGGAATACTTCCCTTATACTCAAGGAATAAGTACTACAAGTATTAAGAAGGAGATTATTGATAGTACGAATCAGATAATAATCTCAGCTTTAAAAAGAGAAGAAGAAGACTCTTTTAATTGGAAAGAAGACGAACGATCCTGAATAAATACATTTTGTTGCATGAGTAAATATGATTATTTAGTAGTTGGTGCAGGCTTGTATGGTGCTGTTCTTGCATACAGGCTTAAGCAGGCAGGGAAAAAAGTCTTGGTGATAGACAAGAGATCTCATGTTGGAGGGAACCTTTATTGTGAGAACATAGAAGGTATAAACGTTCATAAATATGGTGCTCATATTTTTCATACGTCTAACAAAGAAGTTTGGGATTTTATGAACTCTTTTGTAGAGTTTAATAGATACACAAATTCGCCTATAGCTAATTATAAAGGTAAAATATATAATTTACCTTTTAATATGAATACCTTCTATCAGTTATGGGGGGTAAAAACTCCTGATGAAGCGAAATTTGTAATTGAGAATCAGCGAAAAGAATCGGGCATTACTATTCCTGAGAATCTGGAAGAGCAAGCTATATCTTTGGTAGGGCATGATATCTACGAAATATTGATCAAAGGATATACAGAAAAACAGTGGGGGAGAAAACCCTCAGAGCTGCCCGCTTTTATAATAAAGCGTTTGCCTGTAAGGTTTATTTTTGATAATAATTATTTTGATGACAAATATCAGGGTATTCCAATAGGGGGCTATAATCAGTTATTTGATTGTTTTTTAAATGGCATTGATGTAAAATGTGATACGGATTTTTTCAAAAATAGAGATTATTTTGAATCACTTGCAAATAAAATAGTTTATACTGGAAAGATTGACGAGTTTTATAATTATAAGCTCGGAAAATTAGAATATCGAAGTCTTCGTTTTGAAAGTGAAATATTAGATATGCCTAATTATCAAGGCAATGCAGTTGTTAATTATACAGATCTAGAAGTCTCATATACTCGAATCATAGAGCATAAGCATTTTGAATTTGGTACCCAAGATAAAACAGTAATAACTAAGGAATTTTCTTTAGAGGCAGATTGTAATTCAGAACCATATTACCCGGTAAACGATAAAGCTAATGAGTGGCTTGCGCAACAATATAGAAGCTTGTCATCAAAAGAGGAAAATGTCCTTTTTGGTGGACGTTTAGCTGAATACAAATACTTTAATATGGATCAGATTGTATATAATGTTTTATATCAGAATCTGTAGATTAAGATGTAATAACCTATTAAATACTTGAAAACTTTTTTATCTTTTTGAATACTGAAATAATAGATTAATTATGGCTGGAAATAAATTGAAAATATTGGTTTGCGTGCATAAGAAGGATGCTTTTCTTTGTAACGATACGTATATGCCCATTCATGTGGGGAAAGCTGTAAGTGATTTAGACTTGGGAATACAAGGAGATGATACAGGAGATAATATAAGCTCGAAGAATAAGAGCTATTGCGAGCTAACTGGTATTTATTGGGCGTGGAAAAATCTTGTTGACACAGATTATATTGGTCTTTGCCATTATAGAAGATATTTTGATTTTCAGGCAGGTCGTTTTAATATTAGAGATTATTCGCTAGTAAACTCTGAGGAGTTTAAAAATATCAATGTTTCTGCCTCAGGTGTCCCTAATATTCTTAAAAACTATGATATAATACTAACGAAGCCTAGGATATATCGTTATAACTTATCTCACGATTATAGGAAGAGACATATCGGTGATGACTTAAGAACTCTGGAAATAGTAATTAAAGAACTAACTCCTGATTATATTCCTGCTTTTAATAAAGTAATGAATGATAATAATAAACTATTTCGCTATAATATGTTTATAACGAATAAGCATATATTTGATGATTATTGCACTTGGCTTTTTAGTATATTACAAGAATTAGAAAAGCGGATTGATATTTCTGCATATGATTCTGTACAAGGTCGTATCTGGGGATATATGAGTGAGAGATTATTAAATGTATATGTCAATAAGAATAAGCTTCGTGTGAAATATTATCCTATAATTAGGGTGATTGATAATGAAAAGAAAAAGAATTTATTTAGGTATTGTTGGCCAATGCTAAGAAATTCAATAGCGTTTCTTTTTGAGAAAAGGAATGCTATTGAGGATCGTTTTAATATCTTTAAATAGACATCCGTTTTACCTTTTATTAAAGGTAAAACGGATGTCTATTTCTTTCCAATTATGGATTTTATTATTGGTCCCCAGAATTTATTCATTTTCTTTTTAGTCCATGAATGACAGCCATAAGGTAGTTTGTTTCCGTTCATTTTATAGCACAATGCAGGGTACTTGTCAAACGCGAACATTAATGCTTCTTTATAGTCTGGAATTGAGAAATTGGGAAGAATTCTCTTTGATTCGATAGCCCAGTATACATCCTCATTATAGCAATGAGCTTTGTTTTTCATTGATAAATAATATTCAATAGTCTTTCTATCGTGTTTAGCGATATGATAAAAAGACGCTGTGCGTCGAAGAGAAAGTCCACCATTCCCAACTTTGAAGTAGATTTTTTGCCTATTTGGAAGGGATAATAGTTCGCAATAAATTTTCTTTATCTTGCAGAATATATTAATAGGAAATCTTTGGTAGACAGGTCTAAGTATCCATGGAGCGCCGACATAATCATAATTCTTATTACACCACTCTTCTAATGAGTCATAAAAGAGAAATGTATCTAACTGGCAGATTAAGATGTACTCATAATCTAAAAAACGTTGGTAAAAATCAGGTGATAACATTAGCTTGTTGTAGCCTTCAATGCCATCAAAGAAATAAGGCTCAAACTCTTGCTCTTTAACTCCTTCAGACTCATTGTATATAGACGATAAATCAAGCCCTTTAGGTTTAATAATTGTAATATCGTATTTTCTGTTCATTTCATAACATCGCCGGAAAGAAATTAAGTCATTTTCAGATAATCTGTTTTGATATATAGGGACAAGTACATTGACCAGTTGTTTCATCGAAAGATTAGTTATTTAGTTTAGTGCAAATATAAGGAAAATAATTGTTACAACAGGTGTTTTTAACATCATACGTATTGCAAAAAATGAATAGTTACTTTGTGTGACTCCTCTAAATCTGGATAAACCAGCTATAATGATGATTATATTATTACGGAGTACGTTGTTCTTCTCTTCGAAAAAAAAACTAACTTTGTTCCCAGATAACATCACGCATTATTATATTTTTGAATTAGTACTATCATGAGAATAAATAAGATTTTGGTCATACGTTTCAGAAGGGTAGGAGACTCTGTGCTCTCAATTGCAATTTGTACTAGCCTGAGGAAATCTTTTCCCAATGCCCGGATAGATTATGTGGTGAATGAAAATATGGCTTCTTTATATGAGAATCATCCCGATATTGATAATGTGATTACATTCAATAATGAAGAAAATAATAACTCCTGGAAATATATTTCTAAGGTTCATAAATTAGTCAGCACTACAAAGTATGATGTGATTATAGATACTCGGAGTACTGTTAAAACACTCTTGTTTTCTCTTTTTTCTTTATCTACTCCTTACAGAATTGGTTCAAAGAAGGGATATAATTTCTTTCTTCATAACTACCGCATTGATAATCATAGAGACAAGAGTGTTGATATGGTGCAGCATAATCTAAAGTTGTTAAAGCCTTTAGAGAAAGAATCTGAAATTTATTATTGCCCTGATTTTAAATTGTATGTTTCCGAGCATGAGAAAGTTGATTGTAGGTTCTATATGCAAAAACAGGGAATTGATTTTACCAAACCTGTAGTAATAGCTACGGTAACGGCCAGATTAGCTCATAAAGTGTGGGATAAAGAACGGATGAAAGAGGTGCTTCGCAGGATGATAGATAAATACGATACACAGATAATCTTTAACTTTGCTGGCAATGAAGAAGAATTTGCCGTGAACATTCACCGTGAAATGGGTAATGACAAGAATGTGTTTACAAATATAAAAGCCGGCTCATTAAGAGATTTATGTGCATTGATCGTAAACTGCGACTTTTTTTTTGGTAATGAGGGCGGTCCAAGACATATTGCTCAGGCATTGGAGATCCCTTCTTATGCCATTTACCCTCCCAATATTTTGAAATCTATTTGGCTGCCCAATGAAGGAGAACGTTATGCTGGTATTAGTCCTGATGATAATAATCTACAAGAAGAGCAACGCAATATGACTTATCTTGACCGATTCAATTTAATTACGGTAGATGAAGTGTGGGCAGGACTGGATAAAATGCTTGCAAAATATTTAAAATAGGTTTTTAGTCAGGAATCATAATTTCCTGCCAAAGCCGGCAGGAAATTATCTCCATTCTTTGGTTTCCCATTTAATGATTTTCAACAATCCGTTAATAAAATAGTCTTGGGCTTTGCCACATTCACAGTTGTTATTAAACTTAAGCTTGGATAGATTTCTTGCCTGACAATGGCTCAATCCGGTATACTGCTTGGCGTTCCTAAAATTTAACTCAATCAGGAAACGGGCACGATATGTTTCTATTGCATCTTTACCCGAAGATAAATATCGGTATAGGAAGTTTATGCTTTTTCTATTACCCGAAACCTAAACTACAGGTCTTACGGTTTGTTCCAAGGATTTGGATATGCCATAGTGTAAATTTTAGTTATTGATATACTTATAGACATATACAGATCAAGTTAAATCAACTTTCTTTTGCAACAATTCACTAATTGTTATGAACGAAACGTCCTTATTGAGATAATAATCAATAATAGAATCAAGCCGTTGAACTAGTTTATCACCTGAGTTTTTGCAAATAAATCCAGGGACTCCCAGCTCTTCTCGCTCCAAATGATTGTAATATTCCCATGGATGGAAATATATATTAAGGTAGCCATCTTTATTAAGAGCGCTATTGCACAATAATTTATAGGCAAATAAAGGGAACTGGTGCAAAGAAATCCAAAACAGCGGGATACGAAACGGATAAGCAACTGAAGCTGGTACTTGCCATACTCCCTCCTCCTTATGAATGTTCCGTGGACGATTAAGATTATTATATCTGCCTGGAATCAAAGTAGGGTTAAGAGACGAATTATAGATGTATCCTGCTAAGAACAATTCTTTCTCATCAATTGGCATCATCCTAGGCATACGAAAACCATAAATGGAAGTTCCACTCATTTTCTCTAAGATATCCTTTGAAACTTTGAGATCTTCGACTGAGAATTCAGAATGACTACAACCATGTGAAGCCAATTCATGTCCTTCAGACACAATTCTTTCAATAATGCCAGAAGATGATTGGGCAAAAGCTATCGTACTGAAAAAAGTAGCTTTAATTTGCCACTTTTTAAGTAAATCAAGAATCTTTAATAGTCCATCCGTGGAAATTCTTATTTGCTCATCAAATGAAATCTGTTTGCCATGTTCTGCAGGTAGGTCAAACTCTTCTATATCAAAACTTAATGCTATCATTTTTCATTATCTATTAATGATCCGAACAAAATTAGTTAGTTCAGTTCTTAAAATACTTAATCCCATAAAAGAAAGTTGTACACCCTCACGTATATTCGCTCTGACCTCACAAATATGAAGATCACGTTCTCTGGACGCCATGTAAACAAATTCAGTGTCAAAAAGAAATTGATCTATTTTTGTTTTCATGAATATTCCTTTTCCTTTATTACTCATGCCTTTTAGTCCTCCTTGTGCATCACAAAATTTTAGTCCTAAAACCATCTGATTTAATACTCGTGAAGAGATAGACATAAGACTACGGAAGGCATTTAAGTCTGCATGGTGGAAATAGCTATTATTACGAGCGGCAATAACAACATCATATCCTTCTTCCAAACGATAAACCACAGCTCGAAGGCTCTCTTCATCGTAAGGGAAATCCCAGTCCGTATATATAGTCATTGACGATTGCGAAGTTTTTATTCCTTCTCTAAGAGCATACCCTTTTCCTTTATTTTCAGTATAACTGATAAATGTTGCTTCAGGCATCAATTTTACAAATCTTTCAATTTCAGTATGGTTCATGTTTATTGTAGACCCATCATTTACAACAATAAGATGAAAATTTTTATCAGGAAACATCTTATTTACTTGCCCCATTTTATCATGGATAATATCTTGCCAGTTAGCCCGTGGATTATAACAGGGCAGAATAATGTCAATCTTATTGTTACGATTGGGGGCCAAACCAAACAATTCATTTGATTTAGAAGAGTCTTCTTTCAAGCAAAAATCCAAAAAACATAATTCATAGCATATTTTAAGCCAGACAAGCATGCAAGGCAAAGATTTGAGGGCAAAAGGAAATACATATTGTTTTCGCAAATAAGAAGGAAATAAATCGGTACTAGACAGCCCCGTAAGAAGAAAAGCAAAAATAAGGAGAAAAAGATTCAAAGAACGACTCTGAGAAGGTGTCTTAATATACCAGATTGCAACTCCAATAAGAGCTATAATGTATGAACAAGATTCACTTGAGGTGCTAAATAATACAACAAAAAGTAATGTTGACGCTAGTATTAGCATCCTGAAGCTCAGTGAACTATACTGCTTGATTCGCAAATATGGCAAACAGAAAAGCACAATACAAGGAAAAATAAGCCATAAGTCTGAGTAGTTACTACTTCCACTTACTTTCCGCACAAATCCCAGAAAGGATATGTTTTGATAATAAGCAAAAAGGTTCTGACTATTTTTCCCTATAATATCTATTATCCAGGAATGATATTGTGTCCATACATAGCTTGGTGAAGTATAGAGCATTGGAAATAGAAATATGAATAGTGACCAAAATACGCAAGAGAATATAAATCTCTTTTTATCTCTCGAAAATGGGAAAAAGGCTAATCCCACAATCCCATATATTTTAGTAAAAGTGCCAAGCATTATAAAGAAAGCAGCCCAGAAGTCTTTCTTTTTCTCTACAAAATGATAAGTTAATATAATAATACCGGCAATTGCAATGTTAAACTGCTGTGAAGTGAGAGATGTAAATAGTTCTGATACGCAAAAAAGGTAAATAAAAAGATGCTGGTTAATCTTTAGAGGTAGTTTCCGTATAGCATAATACAGAAAACAGGCATTAGCCAATAACCATAATATTAATCCAGAAACATTAGGAAGGATGGAGAAAGGGAAAATCACGGAACTAAAAAATACGCCATAGTGAGTAATATCAGAATATTCCTGAGGATAAGGATTATACAAGGGTAGCTGATAAATTGCATGCCAAAAAACATTCTTAAAAATAAGGTAATTATTGTATGAGTTTTTGTTATATTTTAGGATGCCACATACAAATGTAGCAATAACCCATATTGAAAATATAAAATAATAGTCTCTACATAAAAGATTCTTTAAAAGCGAATACACTTTTTTCATATCATTTCCAATTCAAAATTTATCGACTTTTAATATTCAGTAAATAATTAGCTAGGTCGCAAATATCTCTTTTAAATAGTGATATAGCCTTAGTAATAATTAAGTTTTGTCTTTTCCGAATAATAAAGAAATGAATTTGGGTTACAAAAAAGTAAATTGAACTCCATAATAAATTATCTAAATAGCACTTATATAAAAACCGAGAGATAAAAATGTTTGAATTAAGTTCTATTAAGCAATAATATTCAGGTCTGGGGATATCAGATATAAGTAAATATAAGGAATTAAATTAATCTCATATTTGTCACATAAATATTCATTTCTACAATTAGGACGCAAATGTAGCAATATTTTTATGCACATAAAAAAAAGAACAAAGAATTAACCAATTTTATATCAAATATATCACCAAATGGTAAAAATATGTACTGCAAAGATCGCCTTAAGAAATCATATTATTATATACTTCGATTTGTGTTTATGTGAAAGAATAAAAAACTGGAATAATCATTATTTCCTGCCAAAATCGGCCGGAATTTCTCCCCACTCTTTGGTTTCCCATTTGATAATCCGGTTAGAGTATTTGTTATTCTTTAGCCAGATTTCGGCCCTTTCTATAATCTGAAATAACTCTTCGGTCTCAGCAGTGCGGGGGAGTTTGGTTTTGCATTTCTTTTGTTTGATCCAACTAATAGCATTGGCACTATCACTATAAATGGGCATTGTGAGATTCTTTTTGCTGAGCAAGGCCAATCCGTGAGCCAGTGCCAGAAACTCACCAATATTGTTGGTTCCTTTCATCGGTCCAAAATGAAAAATCTCTTCTCTTGTTTTCAGATAGACACCCCGGTATTCCATCGCACCCGGATTACCACTACAGGCAGCATCTACTGCCAAACCTTCTTCAATAACACTTGCAGGAAGAGCTCTTTTAGTTGTTGATTTGGTTTTCTTCCCCATATAAGCATACGGTGAGGAAGAAAAAGCCTGATCGGCCTCTTCTTTGGAGTTGAAAGATTTGTATTTTGCACCTACAAATCCTTTTATCTGAAGCTGGCATTCGGTCCAGGAAGTATAGATTCCCGGAGTTACGCCTTCCCAAACCACATAATATTTCTGTTTTGCCATTGCTCTTTTATTCGGAGTTATTGTTTTACTATTGATGCAAGCTCTGGCAAAGATAATCATTTTTTCTTCTTTCAGTCTGTCGGTGTCTGGAAGTTACCACTCTTTTTCTCTTTCTTAGCCACAAAAAAACATCTATATCCTAAATTCAAGTGTTAAATGCAACTGATGGAATTTTAGATTGAATATTTTTTCAGAGAAGGGGAAAATGTTTTTCTTCCCCCCTTTCTCTGATGGGATAAAATAATTATCTTGTTCCCTCAATCTCCTACAAAATCAGTTACAAGATGAAACATTTAACCCAAGAACAAAGATATGAAATTTCTGCATATCTTCACAGTGGAAAAAGTAAAAGTGAGATAGCCTCTCTTGTAAAGGTTCATAAAAGTACCATAGGCCGTGAAATCATTCGTAATTCTTATGGCTCCTGGCATCAGTACATGCCCCGTGAAGCTCAAAAGAAAGCTGACTTAAGAAAGAAATGTCGCCCTGGGAAAGTAGTCTTTACCCAAGAAATGAAGGCTCTTGCAAAGGATCTGCTAATAGAATTTAATTATAGTCCGGAACAGATATCAGGTCGGTGCAAATTACAGTCGATTCCCATGGTTTCTCATGAAATACTTTATCAATGGATCTGGAAAGATAAACGTCAGAAAGGACGCCTTTATAAATATTTGCGCCGAAGAGGGCGAAAAAACAAAAAACGCGGCTCTGAATATAATAGTAGAGGGATACTTAAAAATCGCAGAACTATTGATCAAAGACCTGCCATTGTAGAGGAACGCAAAAGGTTTGGTGATTTTGAAATAGATTCTATAATTGGAAAGAATAAAAAGAGTGCACTAATGACCATTAATGATAGGCTTACCGGACGCTTATGGATACGCAAACTTAAGGGGCGTGATCCAAAATCAATGGCAGATACGGCTATTAAATGTTTAACATCATTTAAAGGGAAAATCTTCACTATAACCTCGGATAATGGGTTTGAGTTTGCTTTTCATAAAAAAATAGAAACAAAATTGAGAATTAATTTCTATTTTGCCAAACCCTATCATTCTTGGGAAAGAGGAGCAAATGAAAATATAAATGGATTAGTCAGGCAATACTTTCCTAAGGGGACAGACTTTAGTGAAGTAACTGAAAAACAGGTAGAAATAGTAGAAAATTTAATTAATTCAAGACCGAGAAAAAGGTTGGGATATTATACCCCAATGGAGTTTATTAATACATTAAAAAAACATAGGAGAGAGTTGCGTTTATAACTTGAATTCGGCTATTTATACCCCCACGATTTTGTACTGGCAGATACTGATTATTAGATAGTTATCCATTATAAATAAAATACCTGGACAAATGATTCAGTTATAAGTTGCCACTTTTTTGGCAGTGTTTTTTGCATTTTGATGCCTATTGTCCGTTATAATTATTATTGTAGTTGTTATTAATCCTTTTTTATAAGTTATTTTAAATCAATGCTTGTTCTAATTATTTAGTGGGTTTGCTTTTATAAACTGATAATTCATTGCCTTTGTAAACTAAGATCTAAATGCTCTGAAACTCCTTGCTGTAAGGCTTTAAACGTTCTGAAACTTTCTGAAAATATCAAGACTTATTCTTCAATATCACTTGAGACTTTCTGAAAAATTATCCGGCAACTATTCTTAATAGTTTTTTCTGAAAAATAATTGGTGTATCATTCAGATTTATTCACCAATAAATTTTGTTTATTGGTGAATGGTTTTTATTTATTGGACAATAAAATTAAATAATTCAGCAATTGCAAAAAGTTGAAGCTTATAGGATATACTGTGATATTTATCATTAATGCAAAATATTAGAAAGAAGGAAAAGCAGTGGAAAATAATCCTTTAGATCTTCTCGAAGCAACTTTAGTGCCTGCTGAATTCGGTAATCCACGGTCTTGGGCGAAACATTCAGTTGCAAAGCGATTTCCTTATAGCTTCTGTCCTTAAAGCGATGAAGAACGAAGGCCTTCCGATAACTTTCAGGAAGTTTTTCGATAGCCTGACGGATTCGTAGAATTAGTTCATTGACTTGTAAAGCGTCCATGTCCGATGGCAATTCTTGTGATTGTTTTCCCCAGTAAAGCGTTTCTATGCGATGCTTGATGTCTTTTTGTTCAATGCATGACAAGCATCGGTAATATACCGCCCGGAAAAGATAGGAAGATAAAGAGGATTGAATGGAAAAATTTTCACGATTTTCCCACAACCAGAGCAAAATATCCTGAACGATTTCTTCCGCATCGGTCAAATCCACAAAACGGTAGGCATAAACGCAAAGCGGTCTGTAATATTTTCTAAAAAGGGTGTCAAAGGCTTTGCTATCACTTTTGCACAAAGCAAAAAGCAATATTTTATCTTGTTGGATGGAGGCCTCGTTTTTCATAGTATAGGTAGATTTCAGTCACAAAAGTATTAAAAAACTCCTTTCTTCCAAATTATTTTAAAAAAAACATATTTTTGTTTAGGAATCTTCTTTTCTTGTTTGTCATACTAATAAAGACCAGATAAAATGAATCAAAAGAATTCTCAAATATACAATATGCTTCCTCTATATTATGAAGGAAAGCTGAATGAAGATCAAGTCTTGGAGGTGCAACAATGGATAGCCTTATCAGATGAGAACCGGCATATTGCTCTTCAGATGGAAGAAATCTATCAAGCAACAGATACACTTTACGTTTTGAATCATGCTGATACGGAAAACGCGTTGAAAGTGGTACACGGAAAGATGAATATCAGGAAAGATTATAGAATCTGGATCTGGGCGCAGCGGGTGGCGGCTATTTTGTTTATTCCTTTGCTGATTGTTACTTTCTTGAAATATTTTTCAAAGGAGGATAATACGGTTGGATATATTAGATTGGCAACAAATCCAGGAATGATAGCTTCGGCAACTCTGCCGGATGGGACAGTGGTTACGTTGAATTCAAATTCGTCTCTTGTATATCCGTCGCGGTTTGAAGGAGAAAGCCGAGAGGTACAGCTCAATGGTGAAGCGTATTTCAAGGTAACCAAAGATAAGAAACATTCTTTTATCGTGAAAACGCCTCAAAAAGCAGCTATCCGTGTATATGGAACTCAATTTGATGTGGAAGCTTATACGAAAGACGGCAAGGTGACAGCTACTTTGGTTACAGGAAGCATTGCCATGGCTTACGCGAAAGAAGGTAACAAATGGTGTGAATGTAAAATTAAACCGGGAGAAGAAATTGTTTATTCAGCTAAAGAACAAAATGTACAGGTTGCAAAAGTCACTGTAGACGTAGCAATATCCTGGAAAGACAGTAAACTGATATTCAACAATACTCCGCTGAATGAAGTTTTGAACAGTTTATCGAAACGATTTGATGTAGATTTCATAGTAAAGAATCCGAAATGTAATGAAGGCTCATTTACCGGAGTCCTTGAGAAGCAGCGTCTTGATCGGATTCTGGAGTATTTTAGAATATCATCGAATATGCATTTCAGATATGTTGATGGTAATAATATTCGTCAAGAAAAACAAATTATAGAAGTTTATTAACCCTTAAAACCTAATGCTATGTTGATACATTCCCCTTAAAAAAGAAAACATGCAGAAAAGTATTGGCGTACCTTCCTGCATGAAATAATGTTGATTCACTATCTGTTTGGCGACAGATAACAAACCTTTTTTTAACCAAATACCAATACAAAAATATGAAAAATTTATTAAGTCTAATACCCTTATCGATGAAAGTAACTTTTTTTATGCTTTTTTGCTTTGTCGGCTTACTTTCAGCAAGTAACAGCTATGCGCAAAGGACGTTACTAAACCTTAATTCGCGGACACAAACCGTCTCTGAAGTATTGAATGACATAGAAGAACAAACCGATTTTACGTTTTTCTATAACAACAAACAGATTAACCTGTCGCGGAAAGTGAACTTGAAGGTTAAAAATGAAAATGTCTTTCAAGTGTTGAATAAAGTTTTCTCCGGAACGAATACAACTTACAAAGTGCTGGACAAAAGTATTATTCTTTCTAATAAAGGAAGCGAAATTTCAAATGTATCACAACCTCAACAAAAAGGAAATCTGATAAAAGGTCAGATTGTTGATGAAAAGGGGGAGCCGATAATTGGAGCCAGTATCTTGGAAAAAGGAACGACAAATGGTACAATTACCGACATTGAGGGTAATTTCTCTTTGTCAGTTTCAGGAAGATCCAGAATTGTTGTTTCTTATATAGGATACATGTCTCAAGAAGTTGAAGCAAAAAGCCCTGCTAAAGTTGTTTTGAAAGAAAGCAGCAAAACATTGGAAGAAGTAGTTGTTATTGGTTATGGTAGTGTCAAGAAATCAAATTTGACTTCTTCTATTTCTAAAATTACGAACGAAGCCTTGGAAAACAGACCTGTTTCTAATATAAGTGAGGCATTTCAGGGTCAATTGGCAGGTGTGAATGCACAGGCCACCGGTGGCGGTACACCAGGTCAGGAACTTACAATACGAATCCGTGGTATCAATACTATTAATGGAGACAGCAGCCCTCTGTACGTAATTGATGGCGTTCCCCGCGATAACATGAGTGATATAAATCCTTCAGATATTTCAACTATTCAAATATTGAAAGATGCTTCGGCAACTTCAATTTACGGTTCACGTGGTGCAAATGGAGTTGTGCTCATTGAGACTAAGACTGGTTCTGGCAAACCGACAATAACATTCGATACTTATTATGGTTTGCAGACTCCGGAGAAAAAGCTTGATCTTATGAACGGTAATGAGTGGATAGCTTACAATATGTATTGTAGAAATGCATCATATATTCGCTCCGGAGGTTCTATGAGTGATCCTATGTCTTCCAGATCAACTGCTTATCAGATACCGAGTTTCTGGAACACTACTAATGACTTTACTGACTGGCAGAGTGAAATATTGCGTACAGCTCCGATTCAGAACTATGAAGCATCAGCATCAGCCAGCGGTGATATGGGCAGTATTTTCATGTCACTCGGTTACATGAATCAGGATGGTATAATAAAGGCTACACAGTACAATCGTTACAATATCCGTTTGAATGGAACTTTGAACATTACTAAGAATTTCAAGGTAGGGACTAATATGTCATATTCAGACTCTAATCAAGATGAGGCCAGTGCCAATTTAGGTGACCGTCAGGGAAAGGATTCACCTGTTCATCATGCCTTGATGATGTCTCCGTTGGTGGCACCGGGTGTTTGTGTAAGAACGGCAGCTAATAATTATACAGGTGCGCCCACGTCAACAGAAACTTCTGATGATTGGGGAGCTACATGGGTTGATCCGTTAGCTCAGTTGGAAAACACTACTGACAATACAAAAACTACGCGCATGCAAGCCTCATTATGGGGTGAGTGGAAAATATTGCCGTCTTTGACGTATAAGATACAGTATAGCAATAATTATGACGGCATAACTTATGAATACTTCCAACCGGCATCTGTGAACAGAAGTGCATACAAGTCTTCTGGTAACAGCTATTCTTCACGTACAAATGACGGGGTGCTCCAGAATATCCTTACGTTTGATAAGCAGTTCGGAACACAACATATAAATCTACTGTTAGGACAAAGTGCAGAGAAACAACATTATTATATTGCCAATTTAGAGGCTTCCGGATGGCCTTACGAAAATATTACTACGCTGAATATGGCTTCAACAGCAGTAACGGCATCCACTAAAAAGACTACCTACACTAATGCTTCTATGTTTGGTCGTTTAAGCTATGATTTCATGGAGAAATATCTTTTCACGGCCAGTATACGTCGTGATGGCTCGTCCCGTTTCGGTGCTGATGCAAAATGGGGTACATTTCCTTCTTTCTCAGCAGGATGGAAAATTAATGAGGAAAAATTCATGAAAAACATAAAATGGATTAATTTACTGAAGGTGCGTGCTTCTTTGGGAACTTCAGGGAATGACCGTATAGGTGATTATGAGTATTTGTCTCAATTAGCTACATATTATTCTGCTTATGGCGGAACCAAACAATCTGGAGCAGCAGCTTCTAACATTGCAAATCCTGACTTGAAATGGGAAGAGACTCAATCAGTTGATTTAGGTTTTGATCTATCGGCGTTCCGTAACCGTCTGCAGTTTAATTTTGATTATTACAGTAATACCACAAAGAACCTGTTGTTTAATGTTCCGGTACCATATACCACGGGCTTCGAATCAACCCTTACAAATATCGGTAAGATCCGTAATACAGGTTGGGAAATTGATGTTACCTCTCATAATATTGATGGAAGATTTAAATGGAATACTAATTTAAATTTATCACACAATAGTAATAAGGTTCTTGAGATGGGAACAAATACTACTCAGATAATTTCTTCGGTAAATGGCGGACAGTTTATTACAAAAGTCGGCGGTCAGGTTTCACAGTTCTATATCTTACCTACTGATGGCTTTTTGTCAGCAAGTGACTTTGACTCCAATGGTAAAGCCTTAGTGCCTATTCTGGCAGGAGAAGAGGAAGGTAACTACAAATATAAGGATACCAATAAGGACGGTAATATAAATTCAAGTGATTTTGTCCCATACGGAAGTAACTTGCCCGATTTGACCTGGGGTTTAACCAATAAGTTTTCATATAAGAACTTTGAATTAAGCGTTCTTCTGCAAGGTCAGTTTGGTGGCGACATCTATTTCCTCGGTGCCCGTCATATTGATTGCGGATATGCAGGACGTACATCTTACAGCCGTTGGGTTAGATGCTATAAACCGGATTACTTACAGGCTGCAATTCCAACAGAATATTGTGAAGCTCACGGTATAGATATGTCATGGGACGGTAAAACACAGAATAACTTCAATTGGGCTGATGATACAAACTCACGTGTCTATGATGCTACATACGTCAGAATCAAGAATATAACTTTAAGTTATAACATGCCTGCTAAGCTCCTTAAAAACCTGAAGGTACAGAGATTGAAGATATACGGTTCAGTTGATAATGTTTATACTTTCAGTGATTATCCAGGTTATACACCAGAGACAAGCAGTTATGGTAATGGAACCACACAGCTTGGCGTTGATTACAGTACATATCCTCTTAGCAGAAGATATACTATAGGTGCCAATTTAACTTTCTAACTAACCCTTAATAATATACAAAATGAAAAATATATCGAAAACAATCTGGCTTTTTATACTATGTATTTCGGGCTCGTTGCTCACAAGTTGCAGCGATTTCCTTAATCCGGATCCGGAGTCATTGTATACGACAAAAACATTCTATACGTCCCAGTCCGATTTTGAATTGGCTATTTCAGCTGTTTATGCAAAACAGCAGGATCTTTACGATGGACAAACAGGTCTGTTGCATTTCCTTATAGCACGTAGTGATGATTCTAATGCAGTCAATACAAATACATACTCTGACGGAGCTGATACTTTTACTGATACTTCCAACAGTACACCTTTGACCAATATTTGGCAAAGTATGTATGTGATTATCACACGTTGCAACAGTATTTTAATACGCATAGATAACGTAACTTTTGACAATGAATCTACTAAGAATTATATTAAAGGTGAGGCTTATGCAATGCGTGCCTGGGCTTATGATAATTTAGGAAAATTCTTTGGTGGAGTACCTTTGATTGTTGATGCTGAATATACCACTACTCAAACATATTCAATAAAGCGTTCTTCACAAGCTGAAATATTTGCTCAGGCTGTAAGTGATTATAAGGCAGCAATAAATATTCTTCCTGAAAAGTGGGGTAGTGATGATGCTGGCAGAATAACAAAGTATGCAGCAGACGCTTCTTTAGGACGCCTGTATATGTTTATGAATGAACCGGCTAATGCAAAAACATGTCTTGAGGCGGTTATAAATTCAGGTATTTATTCGTTGGCTTCGAATTATGAGGATTGTTTCACGGATGCTTATGATAATAATGTTACAAAGGACCGTGTTTGGGAGGTTCAATATATAGGTGGATTGACAGGTGAAGGGCAGACCTTCAGTGAAATGTGTATGCCGGAAGGTTATAGCGGAAGTGAGGGATATGCCTTGCGGGGAGCAAGTGCAGCAATGCAAGTTTCAACAGATATGGTAAGTGCTTATGAAACTGGCGACTACCGTCAGACTATTGCCACGTCAAACCAAATTAAAGGTACTGGTGCAGCAGGTTATACCTGGTGTACGAAATTCAGTCGCCATTCATACCAGCCGCAATCAGCTACCGATTGGGCTAACAATTTGCCAATAATCCGCTATTCGGATGTTTTATTGATGGAAGCTGAAGCGATAAATGCTACTGAAGGTCCTACATCGAAGGCTATAGGATATGTTAATGCTGTAAGAAATCGTGCTAAATTGTCTGATCTTACTTCTTTGCAGACTGCAACTGCAGCATCTTTCCTGACTGCTATCAAACATGAACGCAGAGCCGAATTTATGTTTGAAGGTGTGCGTTGGTTCGATTTGGTACGTTGGGGCGATTTCGTATCTGTAATGACGAACTTCCTTAACGAATCAGACGAAGGGAACGGTAGATATTCAAAGAATGTGCAATCTTTCCGTTCAATATTTGCCATACCTCAGACCGAAATGGACCGTTATGACAATACCAGTGTTATGTGGCAGAATGAAAGTTATTAATTAAGGTTAAGAAGATTATTGGGTAAAAATTTGTCCGGGCTCATCTTATGTGGTGAGTTCGGACAAATAAAATATGAATAGTGCTTATGACGCAAATGCCATTATTATCAGTCTTATCGTTATTGACTTTTTGTAAACAGCTACCGGCGGATTATACCGGATATGTCGAACCGCGAATCGGCACATCAAAAAGCATACTCCCTACGGCCAGCTTTTTCGAAAAGCAGGATGCCGATAAAGGACAGGTTATTCCGGCTATTTTAGAACCTCATGGGATGAATCTCTGGACACCTCAGACGGAATGCCTTTGATACTGTCTTTCAGTTGTCCTGCGCGTCTTTTATTGATTTTTTCTC
Source organism: uncultured Bacteroides sp. (assembly GCF_963678425.1). Lineage (NCBI taxonomy): Bacteria > Pseudomonadati > Bacteroidota > Bacteroidia > Bacteroidales > Bacteroidaceae > Bacteroides > uncultured Bacteroides sp. Next base: position 439,745 of record NZ_OY782853.1, on the reverse strand, counting down.
AGGTGTTTTCTATAATTCTTTTGTATTTCGTTAATTATGAATTGGACTGTGTGTCGATTCCTAAAAAATAGGTCGGATAATCGATAAATCTCCTATAAACATTGCCAATATTAAGTTAATCCAAGAGCCGTTTTAAAGATAATCAGAAAAATAAGCTTACTTTTGTACTCCAATAAAAAACCAACGATGACAGATAGATTTTTGGTGCGTAATAGGAGAATAGATGAAAGGGATTAAAGCACTTATTAGACAGAACAAAAGCTTTGTTATTTATAGGGCTCCACAGGAGGATCCGGTTTTAATTTTTCAATCGACCGGTAAGCTGCTTCGTCTTGAAAAACTAGATGAGTTGAACGGGAAGTCAGGCTTTGTCTTTGCTCCGTTTCAGATTACAGACTCGTCTCCACTGATATTGATGCAACCTGATATTATCATTAAAGGTTGGGAGGATATAAAGAACCACTTGCTTCAGGAAGAGGATTGCATGGAGGCTGATCCACAGGACGTAAATAATGGAAAAGATTCTCAGAAGGCGGATGATTACGATTCTTATTCACAAGCCTTCTCTTCATTTATTGATTCTCTAAGGGAGAAAAAATTTGAGAAGCTGGTGTTATCCCGGACTTCTACCTGTACTAAAGATCCTTCTTTTTCACTTGAAAAGGCTCTTCACAATGCTTGTGAACGATATGCTGATGCATTTGTTTATCTGTATCATACCCCTCAGACAGGAACATGGTTGGGAAGTACGCCCGAGATTTTACTTTCCGGGGAAGGAGAGCAATGGAATACAGTGGCTCTTGCAGGAACTTTACCTTTTCATCGGGCTTCTTTGCCAGATGCATGGAGTGAAAAGAATATCAAGGAACAACAGTTGGTGGCCGATTATGTAGGAAATCAGTTGAACTCTTTCGGAATAGAGTCGGATGTAAAAGGTCCTTTTACTGTTCGTGCCGGTGAATTGGCACATCTCAAGAGTGAATTTTCTTTTGACTTTCCAGAGAAAAAGCAATTAGGCAGCTTGCTTAGCTTATTGCATCCCACACCGGCTGTTTGCGGACTTCCCAAAGAGGAAGCATATCGGTTTATTCTGGAAAACGAGGGGTATAACCGCCGCTATTATTCCGGTTTTATGGGGTGGCTAAATCCTGAGGGGAAAACGGATTTATATGTAAACCTGCGCTGCATGGAAATTGGAGTTTCTTGTCTCACTTTATATGCCGGAGGGGGATTGTTATCTCACTCGGAACTGGAGTTGGAATGGAAAGAGACGGAGGCTAAAATGCAGACAATATTGGCGATAATAAAATAAATGGGAGGCTTAGTATGTATTCGAATAAAAAGAATGTTCTTCAGCTGGCGGCTTTGCTGCGCGAATATGGTATAGATCATGTGGTAGTTTCACCGGGTTCCCGGAATGCACCAATTGTTCAGACACTTACTCAACATCCTGCGTTCCGATGCTTTACAGTGGTAGACGAGCGTAGTGCCGCTTTTTTTGCATTGGGACTTATTGAGAAACTTCAGCGTCCGGTGGCGGTATGCTGTACCTCTGGTACGGCATTGCTCAACTTTGGTTCGGCAGTGGCTGAGGCTTTCTATCAACAATTACCGCTTTTGGTTATTTCGGCTGACCGCCCCACGGCATGGATTGGACAAATGGACGGACAAACACTCCCTCAGCCGGGCGTATTTAATACAATGGTAAAGAAATCTGTTCAGCTTCCTGAACCTATTACCAAAGAAGATGAATGGTATTGTAACCGGTTAATCAATGAAGCTTTACTGGAACTTACTCATCATGGCAATGGTCCGGTGCAGATAAATGTTCCACTTTCTGAACCTCTCTTTGAATTTACCGAAAAGGAACTTCCTCAGATAAGAGCTATACGCTATTCCGGTGGTTATCCAAAATCTTTGGATAATAGTGACTACTTCCGCAAACAGTGGGCGCAAAGCAGTAAACGAATGGTTATTGTGGGACAGCTTCTGCCCGATGAAAAGGTGAAAAAAGTGCTTGAAGAAGTTGCGAAAGAGTGGGATTGTGTGATTCTGGCAGAGCATACGGCAAATGTTTCTTCTTGCCCGATAATAGATAATTTTGATCAAATAATATATGCTCTTCCTACTGAAAAGTGGGATGAGTTTGCTCCCGATCTACTGATAACCTTTGGTGGTCATGTGGTATCCAAAAGAATGAAGCAGTTCCTGAGAAAGCAACATCCCGCTCGGCACTGGCATTTGTCTGCTGACGGATCTGTACCTGACCTTTTCCAATCGCTGACAGATATAATTGAGATGGATGAGAACTTTTTCGCTTTACTTGGCTCACCTACAGATCAGCAAGCTACTTCTTATAACTTAATCTGGAAAAGCGAATCGGATAAGTTGAAAAACAGAAGCAAAGAATATACAGCTACCATGCCATTTTCGGATTTGTTGGTGCTGAAAACGCTTTTCCCTCTTTTACCGGAAAAGGCTGCTTTGCAGTTGGGTAATAGTTCAACGGTACGCAATGCTCAGTTATTTGATTTGAATCCGGAAATTCCTGTTTTCTGTAATCGTGGAACAAGTGGAATAGATGGCTCGATGTCTACTGCGGTAGGGTTTGCGGCAATTCATCTGGCACTCACATTTCTTGTGATTGGTGATCTCAGCTTTTTCTATGATGTGAACGGACTTTGGAACAAACATATCAATAAGAATCTACGTATTTTATTAGTGAACAATGGGGGCGGAGAGATTTTCCATCTGCTTCCCGGGTTGAATAAAGCTGAATCTTTGGATGAACATATCTCTTACCGGCATAATACCGGTGCAAAAGAGTGGGCTATGGCTATGGGTTTTTTGTATCTTTCGGCAGAAAATGGGACAGAACTAAAAGAGAATATTATTACTTTTGTGAGCAACACTTCCGAAAAGCCTATACTACTGGAGACAAAAACTTCAATGGAGATTAATGCGGAAGTCTTTAAAGCATATTATCATAATCTAAAATAGACATTGTATGGAGAATAGAAAATGGGAAACCATCAAGGAATATGAAGACATCCTGTTTGAATTTTATAATGGGATTGCGAAGATTACTATCAATCGTCCTCGCTACAGAAACGCATTTACACCTACTACTACAGGTGAAATGAGCAATGCGATGACTATTTGCCGCGAATGTGCCGACATCAGTGTGGTGGTTATTACCGGAGCCGGAGATAAGGCATTCTGTTCGGGCGGTGACCAGAACGTGAAGGGTAAAGGTGGATACATTGGCAAAGATGGTGTGCCACGATTGAGTGTGCTCGATGTACAGAAGCAGATCCGTTCAATTCCTAAACCGGTTATTGCTATGGTTAATGGTTATGCCATTGGTGGAGGCCATGTGCTTCAGGTGGTTTGTGATCTTTCTATTGCTTCCGACAATGCAATCTTTGGACAAACAGGTCCTCGGGTAGGTAGTTTCGATGCAGGATTTGGTTCTTCTTATCTGGCTCGTTGTGTGGGACAAAAGAAGGCTCGTGAAATCTGGTTCCTTTGTCGTCAGTACAATGCTCAGGAAGCTTTGGGTATGGGATTAGTCAATAAAGTGGTTCCTTTGGATAAACTTGAAGACGAAGTGGTTGAATGGGCAGAAACCATGATGCAACACAGTCCGCTAGCTCTTCGTATGATTAAAGCCGGATTGAATGCGGAACTTGATGGTCAGACTGGTATACAGGAACTTGCGGGAGATGCTACTCTTCTTTATTATCTGACTGAAGAAGCTCAGGAAGGTAAGAATGCATTCCTTGAAAAACGTAAACCCGATTTCAAACAGTTCCCTAAATTCCCTTAAAGATGACTTTTAAAACGACCATACGTCCTTCAACTTTACACTTTAAACAACCAGCCGGAACTTCCCGCGGAGTGTATAATACCCGGAAAGTGTGGTATGTTGGTCTCACTTCTGTGGAAGAACCTCAGAGGATTGGACTGGGAGAGTGCGCTCCCCTGCCTAATCTTAGCTGCGATGACTTGCCGGAATATGAAGAGATTCTGAAAGCAGCTTGTCATCAGTTGGAAGAAACTGGTGAATTGAATAAGGAGGCTTTACGACCTTATCCTTCCATCCTTTTCGGACTGGAGACTGCTCTGCTGCATTTTCAGGCAAATAGTTTTGCACTATGGGATACTCCTTTTTCCCGTGGGGAGCGTGGAATTCCTATCAACGGACTTATCTGGATGGGAGATTATGCTCAGATGTATCATCAGATTGAGAGGAAGATGGAGCTGGGGTTCCGCTGTATCAAACTTAAAATAGGGGCAATTAACTTTGAAGAGGAGTTGTCTCTGCTGCGGCATATCCGCAAACATTTCACAGCCAGAGAGGTTGAGCTTCGGGTAGATGCCAATGGAGCATTTGCTCCCGAGGATGCATTGAGCAAACTAAACCGGTTGGCGGAACTCGATATTCACTCCATTGAACAACCTATAAGGGCCGGACAATGGGAAGAGATGGCTAGGCTTGCAAAAGAATCTCCCATTCCTATTGCTTTGGATGAGGAACTGATTGGTTGTAATTCATTAGCTGAAAAAGCAGAATTATTAAGAAAGATCAATCCTCAGTACATAATTCTGAAGCCGTCTCTTCACGGAGGAATCTGTGGATGTACGGAGTGGATTAATGAGGCAACCAACCAAAATATAGGATGGTGGATTACTTCTGCTTTGGAGTCGAACATTGGGCTGAATGCCATTGCTCAATGGTGTGCTACACTTCCCACAACTCTTCCGCAGGGATTGGGTACTGGCATGCTTTTTACTGACAATGTAGAAATGCCTTTGTACATTCGTGAAGATAAACTTTGGTATGGTGCAAAGTGATAAACAAACATTTGAACTGGATATTCAGAAACAGTCACTGACACTGAATGGCGTTACTTATTCCCATGAGGAAATATTAAGTTTTCTGAAAGATAAGTCTGAATATAGCGGATTATATACTTTCCTGTCACAGTGGTTTGACGGGGACACTCATATTAAGGTGCACACCTCCGGCTCTACCGGGAAACCGAAAGAGCTGGTTGTCCGCAAGGAACAGATGATGCAAAGTGCTCTTCTGACTTGTGAATTCCTCAATCTGAGAAAAGGTGATACTGCCTTAATCTGCATGTCGATGGATTATATTGCCGGCAAGATGATGGCTGTCAGGGCTTTGGTTGCCGGATTGGATTTACACTTTATTCCCTCATGCGGACATCCTTTTGAAATGGTTGAACAGCCATTTCGTTTTGTGGCAATGGTACCCTTGCAGGTATTTAATAGTCTGCAGATTCCTGAGGAAAGGGAACGCTTGAAGCAAACGGAAATATTGATTATTGGTGGCGGAGCAATTGATCCTCTGCTGGAAGAAGAACTAAAAGACTTTCCTGGTGAGATTTATTGCACGTATGGAATGACTGAAACGCTTTCTCATATTGCTTTGCGAAGAATCAGCGGACAGGAGGCTTCTTTGAGTTATCGTCCGTTTTCATCGGTAAATCTCTCGTTATCTCCCGAGGACACTTTGGTGATTGATGCTCCATTGGTCAGTGATGAATGTTTAGTAACGAATGATATTGCTGAAATTCATGCAGATGGTAGCTTTGACATATTGGGCAGAAAGGACAACACGATAAATAGTGGAGGGGTAAAGATTCAGATTGAACAGGTGGAAGCAAAGCTGAAGCCGCTGTTCAATATTCCTTTTGCAGTGACTTCTCAGTCACATCCGAAGTTCGGTGAAATCGTGGTTTTACTAGTGGTGCATCCGGTGAATACGGAGATTTTAAAGGATGAGATGGCAAAGCTGCTCTCTCCTTACCAGATGCCTAAAAAGATAATAGTGGTAGATGCTATTCCACAGACTGGGAGCGGAAAGATTAGCAGGGCAAAGGTGAAAGACATTGCTTCCAGATTGTGATTGAATTATAACAATTTTACTGTGATATTTAACTGACAGAGTTCTTTTGTTAAACCGGAAAGGTCTGCCAATTGCATAGATTATTAGTTACATTAAATCAAATAATAACAATGAAAACAAGATTACTTTTCTTTTTTATTGGAGCTGTAGGTCTGCTTTCTACCGTTAACGGTCAGACTGTTACTCAGCTGATAGCCGGAAAAGACTTTCCTGCTGAAATTGAGAATCCAGAGTGTTTAGGTATTAACAAAGAACCAGCTCATGCTACTCTTATGCCATATGGTTCGCTCAATGAAGCCTTGGTTGCCAAACGTCATGCTTCTTCGTATTGCCACGTTCTTAACGGAATGTGGAAATTCAACTGGGCAGCCTGGCCAAATCAGCGTCCGGTAGATTTTTATAAACCAACTTACGATGTATCGGGTTGGAAAGAGATTCCTGTGCCTTCTAACTGGCAGGTGCTGGGTTACGGAACTCCCTATTACAGAAATATGGGATATACATTTAAGATTGATTTTCCTCATGTAATGAGTGAACCTCCTAAAAACTATACAGCCTATGAAGAACGCAATCCGGTAGGTAGTTACCGTCGTGATTTTGACCTTCCGGCTGATTGGAACGGTCGCCGCACTTTTATTACTTTCGATGGTGTGGATGCAGCTTTTTTCATCTGGATCAATGGCCAGAAGGTAGGCTATAGCACCAACAGTCGCAATGCAGCTGAATTTGATATTACCCCTTATGTGAAACCGGGAAAAAACATGGTTGCTGTCGAGGTTTACCGTTATTGTTCGGGGAGTTACCTCGAAGATCAGGATATGTGGCGTTTGAGCGGAATATTCCGTAATGTGACTCTCTGGAGTGCACCTCAGACACATGTCCGCGATTTCTTTGTCCAGACGGATTTTGATAAGGATTATCGCAACTCTGAAGTGAGTGTTGTGGCAAAGGTGAAGAACTACGGTACTGTTGCAGTTCCTGCCCGCAAATTGGCAGCTTCGCTTTATAATGGTACTCAGCAAGTGGAAAACGCTTCTGCTGTTGCTAATGTTCCCGCCATGAAACCTGGGCAGGAGAGTCTGGTAACTCTGAACTTTAATGTAATGAACCCTGAAAAATGGACAGCTGAAACGCCGAAACTTTATACCACTGTCTTGACTTTGCAGGATAGTAAAGGTACAGTTGAAACACTTTCTTCACGTACAGGATTCCGTAAAGTTGAAATAAAAGGGCGTCAGCTTCTTGTAAATGGAACTCCGTTAAAACTGAAAGGTGTTAACCGCCACGAACATTGGTCAGAGACTGGTCATGCTGTATCCGAGGAACAGATGATCCGGGATCTGGAAGTTCTGAAGCAGGGTAATTGCAACCATGTGCGTACTTGCCACTATTCAGATGATCCCCGTTGGTATGAATTATGCGACGAATGGGGTATCTGGTTGGTTGCTGAGGCTAATGTAGAATGTCATGGCTGTGATGGGAAATTTGATGAGGAACCACGTATGAAAGCTGCAATAATAGACCGGAATGTGGCTAATGTAGAAAACTTTAAAAATCATTCATCGGTGATTATCTGGTCACTTGGAAATGAGTGCGGACGGGTCGGTTCAAATTTTGTATCAGCCATGGCTGCTGTTAAGTCTATTGATCCTACTCGTTTTGTACATTACGAACGTTTCGGCATAGGAAAAAATAACCCGTCGGATTTTGATGGAAAGATGTATGGTACTCCTGAAGCTTTTGCAAAGATTGCTCAAGACAAAGAACTAACCAAACCTTTCTATATATGTGAGTTTGCACATGCCATGTTTAATTCAATGGGCTCATTGGCCGAATATTCAAAAGTCTTTGATGATAATCCGGAAATACTGGGTGGCGCTATTTGGGAATGGCAAGACCAGGGTTTATGGAACAGACGCAATCCCGAACGTCCTATTTTAGCTTACGGTGGAGGTTTTGGTGAATATCCTAATAACGATTATTTTATTCACAAAGGAGTAGTTTTTGCTGATCGTTCACCCAAGCCCCATTACCCTGAAATGAAGAGAGCTTATCAGTGGATAGGAATTACTCCGGCTGATTCTTCCTATAAGACTTTTGATATAAAGAATAAGTATCAGTTTATTGACCTGAATGGATTCTCTGCATCGTGGACATTAAGTGAAGATGGAAAAGAGATTGCTAATGGTAAGATAACTCTTCCATCAATAGCTCCATTCAATAATGCATCGATATCAATTCCCTGGACTGTTGATAATCCGAAACCGGGTTCAGAGTATTTCCTTCGTGTTTCTTTTAAGTTGAATCACGATGAACAATGGGCGAAAAATGGATATGAAGTGGCGGCTGCTCAGTTTATTCTTCCTGTAAAAGCTCCTCTTTCTGCGAACAATGTGAAGAATATTGCTCCTTTGAAGATGAAACAAACAGATCGTGAGATAACACTTGTAGGCAGTGACTTCTCGTTGATCTTCGACAAACAGACAGCAACATTCAGTGAGATTAATGATAAAGGGATAAACTTCTTGAAAAATGGAGGTGGACCAAAACTGCATCTTACACGTGCTCCTCATATGAACGATGATATGTGGGCCTTCCGCGAATGGGAGAAAGTGGGATTAGATAGCCTTAAGTGGACAGCATCAAATGTAGTGGTTAAGAAAGTAAATAAATCGACGTACACTATCTCTGCTTCGCTTAAAGCTCAAGGACTTAATGGATTTGCTGTTAATCATGATGTAACTTATACCATCTCTGGTGATAAGAAAATTATTTGCAAAAACAGTGTTTCTACTAATAAACCAGAACTTCCAATTGCAAGAATGGGAGTTCGTATGTTATTGCAACCGGAATTGAATCAATTTGAATATCTGGGTCGTGGCCCGATGGAGAACTACTCTGACCGCAAACAAGGTAGCGACATCGGATTGTATAAAAGCTCGGTAGCTCAGCAACTTACTCCGTATGAAAAACCAATGGAAGGTGGTAATCATGAGGATGTACGTTGGGGAACAGTAAGTAATGCTGCAAATGCCGGACTTACTATTTCAGCTGTTGAGGCTCCGTTGCAACTGTGTGCTACTCCATACAGTGACGAACAACTTCAGGAGAAGTTTTATCGCATTGATCTTCCCAAAAGCGACTGGACTGTACTTTGTATCAGCCAGCATACGATGGGAGTAGGATCAAACGGATGTGGACCCCGACCACTTGAACAATATACTGTTCGCGCGGTTCCAACCATATTTACTTATGTTATCCAGATTAAATAGTAGCTGGAATATAGAATTTTAAGTAGTGGAATACTACATTTTAATAATTAGTATCTGATAAACAGTGCCTTAATGGATAAATAAAAGGGCTGAACATTTAAAATGTTCGGCCCTTTTTGACTTCTTTTGAGATGTAAAACAAAGATGGTAATTATTCTTTTTTAGATATCCTCTTCATTTTTCCGGTATAGCCTTGCATTGGTGTAATCATAATTCTATTTCATACTTGCAAACTTCAGGCAAACAGGTTTATCAATGCCAATTGTTTTTCCGGTATCTTCCAGCAGTCCATTCTTGGGATTGATTTTAAATATCTGAATAGAATTACTATCCCGGGCTGCAACTAACAAGAGCTTGCCATTAGGTGTGATAATGAAATTTCGGGGATGAATGCCAGTTAACTGGTAACCTACTTTTGTGAGTTTACCGTTTAGTTGATTCACTTTAAAGATGGCAATGCCGTCTGCCTTTAAGCGGTTAGAAGCATACAGATATTTTCCATCAGGAGTGAGGTGAATATCTGCACTTCCTTTTTTTGTTGTCCCCGAAGTTGTATCGGATGCAATGTATTGGATGTCTTTTAATAATCCGTTTTTATATTGAAAGACAGTAACCTTACCGGATAGTTCATTAATCAGATAAGCGTATTTTCCATTGGGATGGAAAGTAAGATGTCTTGGACCGGATCCTTTTTCTATGTTAAAGGCTGAAGGCTCTCCCGCTTGCAGAAAAGAATCGGAGGTACTTCTTTGGGTAGAATAGTTTAGATTGAATTTATGTACTTTGTCTTTTCCTAAATCGTCTGCAAAAAGATATTTTCCGTCTGGTGAAAAAGCAACGCAATGTAAATGAGAAACAGACTGAAGCTCTTTTTCATCTTTCTTGTCGAAAGCGATGACCTGACTGGCAGGAAGCAGCGTTCCATCTTTCTTTATTTTAAAGACCGAAACGTTTCCACTGGTATAATTAGCTGTAATTACATATTGCCCTTTTGGGTCTATATTGATGTAACAGGGAGATCCGCCATGTGTCTGTTGCGCATTGAGATAAGTCAGTTTACCATTCTTTTTATCAAAAGAGAGTGCATAAGCCAAACCGCCATCTGCTTCATTTTCGCCTACAGAATAAACAAACTTCTCATCTCGGGAGAGATTTAAATAGGAAGGGTTTGACAGGCCGTCAACTTCACTGACATAGTTTGCTTCTCCGGTTTCTGTATTGAAACGGTAAACGTAGATTCCTTTGCTTGTTCCTGAAGTATAAGTCCCGATAAGCAGATAAAGGTTGCTGTTAGTAGTCTTCTCCTGAGTATTTTCTTTAGTGGTGAAAGAGGAGAGCATTAAAGCAGAAATACTCATTAGCATTAATTTTTTGAGCATAATTATTCTTTTTAGTAAGTGGATTTGTTTGCAAAGATAAAAAACATCTCAACTGGCTGAATAGTTCTTCCTTTTAATTTTATCTTTGCAGCTGAAATATTAAAATTGAATAGCAATGAACCGGATTTTCTTAATCGGATATATGGGTGCGGGAAAAACAACTCTTGGAAAGGCATTTGCAAAAGAGATGAATTTGTCTTTTGTTGATCAGGATTGGTATATTGAAGAACGCTTTCACAAAACGGTACAGGAGATCTTCGCTGAGAGAGGTGAGCAAGGGTTCAGGGAACTGGAACGCCAAATACTTCACGAAATTGCTGAATTTGAAGATGTTGTTATCTCAACCGGGGGAGGAGCTCCTTGTTTCTTTGATAATATGGACTTCATGAATCAGCAAGGAGAGACTGTCTTTTTAAATGTCAGCCCGGAAGTGCTGTTTCATCGTTTAAAGTTGGCTAGTCATTCTCGTCCTATTTTGCGCGGAAAAAGCAACGATGAACTTAAAGCTTTTATTGTTAAAGCTTTGGTTAAACGTAAACCTTTTTACTCTAAAGCAAAATATGTTTTTAATGCTGATGAACTGGAAGATATTAATCAGATCAAGTCGTCTATTAATAGGCTAAAAACGTTGCTGGGATTATAAAAGTATACTTATTCTTTGATAAAATCTTCTCTGATAGGGCTGAAAGTATCTATTAGAATACCTGCTTCCAGACAAACACATCCATGAGGTGCATCCGGTTTTATATAAACTCCGTCTCCTGGTTTTACTATTTTTCGTTCTCCGTTATTTGTAAATTCAAATGTTCCACTTACTACATAAGTTGCTTGTGTGTGCGAATGTGTATGAACTGACCCGATGGCCCCTTTTTCAAACTTTACTTTAACCATCATAAGATTGTTGTTGTAACCCATAATCTGACGTTTAACTCCTGGGCCCGGAACCTCCCAAGTCATCTCGTTTTCAAATTGAAAATCTAAACTTTCTCTTTTCATGTTTGTTCTTGTTTGTTGTTTACATGATTCTCGTTTTTCAGTACAAAAATAATATATTTTGTTTTATTATATTAAGAATGAACCGTATTTAGTAAAAATATACTTCTTACTGATTGTAAACTATAGATTTATGAGTACTTTTGCGCTATTAATAACTTACATAAAATAGTATAAGATTAGAAGATGAGAAAATGGCGTATTGAAGATTCAGAGGAACTTTACAACATCACTGGTTGGGGAACTTCGTACTTTGGTATCAATGACAAAGGGCATGTAATAGTTACCCCACGGAAAAACGGAGTGGCTGTCGACTTAAAGGAACTTGTTGATGAATTGCAACTGCGGGATGTTTCGGCTCCAATGTTATTGCGCTTTCCGGATATTCTGGATAACCGGATTGAGAAAACTGCAAAATGTTTTCAGATAGCATCAGAGGAGTATGGTTATAAAGGTCAGAACTTTATAATTTATCCAATCAAAGTGAATCAAATGCGCCCGGTAGTCGAGGAGATCATTAGTCATGGAAAGAAATTTAATTTAGGGCTGGAAGCCGGTTCTAAACCTGAATTGCATGCTGTAATCGCTATTAATACAGATTCAGACTCTTTAATTATTTGCAACGGATATAAAGACGAAAGTTATATTGAGCTGGCTCTTTTAGCCCAGAAAATGGGAAAAAGGATCTTTCTGGTAGTAGAAAAACTGAATGAGCTGAAATTAATAGCCAAGGTTGCCAAACGACTTAATGTAATGCCTAATATTGGTATCCGCATTAAACTGGCTTCTTCCGGTAGCGGTAAATGGGAAGATTCTGGCGGTGATGCCAGCAAGTTTGGACTGACTTCCAGCGAATTATTGGAAGCATTGGACTTCCTGGAAAAAAAAGACCTGAAAGAATGCCTGAAGCTGATTCATTTCCATATTGGAAGCCAGGTTACAAAAATACGTCGTATAAAAACTGCTTTGCGTGAAGCTTCCCAGTTCTATGTGCAATTGCACTCCATGGGCTTTAATGTGGGATTTGTAGACATTGGCGGTGGACTGGGTGTGGATTATGATGGAACCCGTTCTTCAAACAGCGAAAGCAGTGTGAATTATTCTATTCAGGAATACGTAAACGACTCTATTTCTACATTGGTAGATGCTGCCGACAAGAACAATATTCCTCATCCTAATATAATAACAGAGTCGGGACGTTCTTTAACAGCTCATCACTCAGTGCTGATATTTGAAGTTCTGGAAACTGCTTCTCTTCCTGAATGGGATGACGATGAGGTGGTGAATGAAGATGATCACGAATTGTTGAAGGAACTCTATTCTATCTGGGATACCTTGAATCAGAATAAAATGCTTGAGGCATGGCATGATGCTCAGCAGATTAGAGAAGAAGCGCTTGATTTGTTCAGCCACGGAATTGTGGATTTGAAAACCCGTGCTCAGATAGAGAGATTATTCTGGTCTATAACCCGGGAAATTAATCAGATTGCTTCAGGTATAAAACATGCACCTGATGAGTTTCGCTTGTTGTCCAAATTGCTGGCCGATAAATATTTCTGTAATTTCTCATTGTTCCAGTCTCTTCCGGATTCATGGGCTATTGATCAGATTTTTCCGATAATGCCAATTCAGCGGTTGGAAGAAAAACCGGATCGTTCTGCTACTTTGCAGGATATAACTTGTGATTCTGATGGGAAAGTCGATAATTTTATTTCTACCCGCAATGTGGCACATTACCTTCCTGTTCATAGCTTGAAGGGAAAAGAACCTTATTATATGGGCGTTTTTCTTGTCGGAGCTTATCAGGAAATTTTGGGCGATTTACATAATCTGTTTGGTGATACGAATGCGGTTCATATCACAGTAAACGAGAAAGGTTATAATATTGATCAGATTATTGATGGAGAAACTGTAGCTGAGGTATTGGATTATGTGCAGTACAGTCCCAAGAAACTGGTTCGTACGCTTGAAACATGGGTAACATCTTCTGTGAAGAATGGTCGTATCTCGGTGGAAGAAGGAAAAGAATTCTTGTCTAATTATCGTTCCGGGCTTTATGGATATACATATTTGGAATAGTCATGAAGGAGAAATTAATTATAATAAAAGTAGGTGGTAAGGTTGTTGAAGAAGAAGCTACATTGAGTCAGCTCCTGAACGACTTTTCTGCTATTCAAGGATATAAAATATTAATTCATGGTGGAGGGCGATCAGCGACAAAGATCGCCTCTTCGCTGGGAATTGAAAGTAAAATGGTCAACGGCCGCCGCATTACTGATGCTGAAATGCTTAAAGTGGTGACAATGGTGTATGGCGGACTGGTCAACAAGAATATTGTGGCCGGACTTCAGTCCAGAGGAGTGAATGCTTTGGGCTTGACAGGGGCAGATATGAATGTGATCCGTTCCGTAAAACGTCCCGTTAAAGATGTAGACTATGGTTTTGTAGGAGATGTGGAGCAGGTAGATGCGACTATTCTGGGAGATTTAATCCGAAAAGGAATTGTTCCGGTTATGGCTCCTCTCACACATGATGGCAATGGAAATATGCTGAATACTAATGCGGATACCATTGCCGGTGAGACAGCCAAAGCACTGGCTGCCATTTTTGATGTGACACTGGTCTATTGTTTTGAAAAGAAGGGAGTTCTTAGAGACGAAGCCGATGATAATAGTGTAATTTCCCAGATAACTCGTGCCGAATTTGATGCTTATGTAGCTCAGGGAGTTATTCAGGGAGGAATGATTCCGAAGTTAGAGAACTCTTTTTCTGCAATTAATGCAGGAGTGTCTCAGGTTATAATCACCTTATCTTCAGCGATTAATAAGAATGAAGGTACACGCATTATAAAATAATTCAATTTTTTTTCTGTCTGCCTGTAACTTTTTATATCCTCACCCGTCATTATTTATAGAGATGCAAGAAATCAGCTTCCGAAACGACATACTGCCACTGAAAGATAAGCTTTTTCGTGTGGCACTTCGAATCACCTTTAACAGGGTTGAAGCAGAAGATGTGGTTCAGGATACGATGATCCGGGTCTGGAACAAGCGTGATGAGTGGTCACAGCTGGAATCGATTGAGGCTTATTGTTTAACTGTTTGCAGAAACTTAGCCATAGACCGAAGCCAGAAGATGGAAGCTCAAAACGAGTCGTTAACTCCCGAATTGGAACAAAAAGCTGTTGCATCTGGTCCTTATGATCAATTAGTGAACGAAGAAAGAATGAAACTGATTCACCAGTTGATTAATGAACTGCCCGAAAAGCAACGTGTAATCATGCAACTTCGGGATATTGAGGGTAAAAGTTATAAAGAAATATCAGAAGTACTGCTACTAACAGAGGATCAGGTTAAAGTGAATCTCTTTAGAGCAAGACAAAAGATAAAACAAAGGTACACAGACATAGAAAATTATGGATTATAAGTATATAGAACAGCTGATTGAACGATACTGGCAATGCGAAACTTCTATTCTGGAAGAGCAGATATTGCGTTCTTTCTTTTCTCAGGAAGAGATACCGGCTCACCTGCTTCCATATAGAGACGTGTTTGTTTATCAACAGGCACAGCAGGAAGTAAAATTAGGTGCAGATTTTGATGAGAAAGTGCTGGCTGCTATTGAAGCTCCGGTGGTAAAGGCAAGACATCTCACATTGGCAAGCCGCTTTATTCCTCTGATGAGAGCTGCAGCAATGGTGGCACTTGTCATTACTTTAGGGAATGTTGCCCAGCGCTCATTCTTTGCTGATGACGATAAATTAGATTATAATTACGAATCATACAAGGATACTTACAAAGACCCGCAAATGGCTTACGAAAAGTTGTCGTCTGCTTTGATGAAAGTATCTGAAGGCATTAACAAGTCTAAGTCTCAATTATCATCGGATAGTATTTTAGATGCTAAGAGTGAAGGAGATTCAGCAGTTGTTACTGAATAATAATGAAAAGTGTTCTTTTAATACTGTGGATGAGTTTGATTTCCATTTCGGCTTGTGCACAGGATTTTGCTTCTCGTTTTCTGGAGAATCATAGGCCGGATAACAATCTGACATGTGAGATCATTAGTCCAAAGATGATTGAGAAGGTTATGAATCTGGATGTGAATGATGACGGGGGAATGATGAATATGATTTCAAAGCTGAAGAGTATGCAGATGGTTACGACGCAAGTCAACGGGCAAAAGTATTACAAAGAGGCTTTAGGCGTTCTCGATAAGAATTCAGGCAGGTTTGAACCATATCTTTCGTTTGAGGGTAAATCTGAAAACTTTCAGATCATGGTTCGAAAAAAGAAGAATGCGATTTTAGAACTGGTAATGTTAATGTGTGAAAAAGATGATTTCACGATTATAAACTTTACCGGAAACATGAGTAAGGATTTTATAACCAGGTTGGCTAAGTCAATGGATCCTAAAGCTCATAATTAAAAAGTTTTTTTTCATTTACTATATAACTGTAATAGTTTTTGTGCTTATTAAAACAAACAATTGAAGAAGCTGTGAAGCTTCAATTCTCTCAAATTTTATAAATAACTAACTTCAAATAAAACGGGTTACTGCTGGTCACAGTAACCCTTTTATTATTCTTAACAGGACCAATCCCTACAAAAACAGCAAATGGACTCACTAGTAAAATGATTTATCATTTGTCACTTTATCTATCCCTTTTCGGGATTATCTGTCACTCTTTTAGGTCAATTATTATTTCGAATGAGATAATTTCTTAGATCCCATATAGCGTACATTACCGAAAACCGGATGTCTGAACCAAGGTCGGTCGTGCACACCACCAATACACCAGGCACAACCAGTGTATCCATTAGGGTCTCTTCCGTCTAACTGATACTTGTCGTTCAGATAGATGGCTGTCTGCATGGCTTCCTCTGCGTTGACCGACCATTCCAGAATCTTCTTTCCCCAGTACATACGTAGATAATTGTGCATGGTTCCGTTTTGAACCAGGGTGTTCTGTGCCTCATTCCACAAAGAATCATTTGTTTTGGCCTGCTCAAATTCAGAACGAGAGTAAAGATATTCGCGCTCATCGGACTGATGTTCCAGAAGCGATTTCTGTGCCCAGGAAGGAAATCCTTTGAAAGAGTCATAATATGGGTTGTAGTAACAAAAATTCTCAGCCAATTCTTTGCGAACGATTAATTGTTCCAGAAAGGCTTCTCTGTTTTCGTCAGCCGGGCACTGTCTCATTACTTCCAAAGCAATCTCTAGTGTCGAAATCTGCCCGAAATGAATGTAAGGCGACAGTTCCGAACAGACATTGACTCTGATATGGTTCCGTTCCACGGTGTAGTCTTTTATCCGCTCATTAATGAAAGTATTCAGAACTTCTCGGGCAGCTTTCTCTCCGGATGGTTTATTGGATGGAGCTATGTTTCTGTTTATCCTTAAAGAAGAGAGCACACCTTTCCAGTCTACGATTTCCTGTTCAAAAGGAAGTTCTTGTTTTATCGTTTCCTTTTGAGGCAATGGGTATAGATAGTCGGTCAATAGTCGGTTAACTTTTGGACGAAAAGTGCGGGCGGCGTATTCTTGCTTGTCGGATGCAATCCAACAGGGAACAATATTATGTCCGTCTACTTCATACACAGGAATAGATACGGAACTCAGTAACTGGTTCTTCCAGAAAAGAGCGTGACGCAAGGGGTTAAAGTCCATTACCACAATGGCATTCCTGTAAAGATGAATATGCTCTGTTACTTTGGACGGAATCTTTCCCAATTGGAGGCAGAAGGGAATTCCTAAAGATTCGAGCTGAAGCTTTACCTCCTCCATTCCTTCAATCATAAAAGTGAAGCTGCGCAGGTTGGCACCGGGATAGGTGTCATCGATCACAAAAAGCACTTCCAGCTGTTTTCCATTTTCTTTGGCCAGATAAGATGCAAAGATCAGGGCGGCATTGTTGGTAACTCTTTGTTCTCTGCTCATCCAGTAAAGAACATTGCCTTCACCGGGTGTTCCATCCTGAAGCAAACGGCTGCGATTCTTCATGGTTACAAGGATTTTGTTTAGACAAACTTACATATAAATCCTGGAATTAAAAGCCCGTCAAATAAAAATATGTCATTTATTTATAGAGGAAATATAGCGATACTAAAAGGAAAAATAACCTCGCCGGTAAAAAGAGAAAGGATGGTAAAGAAAATGGCAGACTTCTTTACCCACTCCTGGGAGAAAGTCTGCCATTGGTTTATAAAAAATAGAAAATTAATCCATTTTGTTTAATTTCTTGTTTTGATTAAAATCAATATTGGGCTTTCCTCTGTAAGAGATATCGCCACTTCCATGAATCTGGGCTTTTAAGTAACCGGTTGCATAGCATTTGATGTCCCCTGAACCTTGTGTGATAGCCGTGACATTCTGCCCTTTCAGATTTGCAGCATTGATATCTCCCGATCCCTGTGTTTTCAGAGATACATTCTTTGCCTCTCCGGCTAAAGCAATATCTCCTGAACCTTGCACACTTGCCTCTACCGTTTCGCACTTTATCTTGTCAAGTGCCAGATCTCCAGAACCTTGTATGGATGTTGACAGCTCATTGCAATAAATTTCATTTCCTTTAAGGTCTCCGGAACCTTGTATGGAGATATCCATTTTGCTTGATTTAACAGCAGTTTTAAGAAGAAAATCTCCAGAACCCTGTATTCTGATATTGTTTAGATCAGGACTGTATACAATTACCTTTATTTTATCATTGTTTCCTAAACCGAATATGTTGAAATTCTTTTTATGGCTGACAACTAAAGTCTCGTTTTCCACTCTTACATCTATCAGATCCATCACATTGTCTGATGCATAAACCTTAACACTAGTCATTCCGTTTGTACTTTGAGAATAAAGCACGTCCTCGCTTCCTTGCAACCTGATGGCATTAAAGTTTGATACTTTTATCTCTTTGGTAATGTAATTACCGCTTGCCTTTATTCGCTTGGCTTCCAAACAACCCGTATTTAAGGTCAGTAAAGATATTGCCATTACTAACCCGGCGATTTTTTTTACTTTTCTGTTCATATTATTCTGGCATTAAATTGTTTTTATATCTATTAGACGTTTATAATTCTGAAAAAGTTGCACCAACCCTCACATTTAATCTCTTAAAACAGAAATTCCTTATACAAAGATTTTCTATCTTTGTTTCGTCAATAAGTAACCATGGTAGAAAAAGAATATTCAGATAAAGAATTAGGCAAAATTATTATACGTGAAAACGTTCGTGCCCGCCGCATTGTGATGCGTACCCGTCCAGATGCCCTTTATGTTACTGTTCCCGAAGGAATTGCAATGAAGGAGATACAGGTAACCATTGAGAAATTTCGGGTGAAGCTAATCCGCTCTAAAAAGAAAGTGGAACGCAAACGGATTGACCTGGATTATAAAATTGATACAGAGTTCTTTAAGCTCTCTTTGGTAAGTGGCAAGCAAAGCAAGTTTCTGGCTCATTCTGAATTAGGAGAAACTAAAATAATTTGTCCGCCAACAGCTAATTTTGAGGATGAGGAGCTACAGGCATGGTTGAGAAAGGTTATCGAAGAGGCTCTCCGAAAGAATGCGAAAATTATTTTACCTTCTCTAATTGACGATCTTTCCAAACAGCATAAGCTGCCTTACGAGTCATTAAAAGTTAATTCCAGTCAGGGGAGATGGGGAAGTTGTTCTTCCCGTAAGGATATTAATCTTTCCTATTATCTGTTACTATTGCCTTCTCATCTTGTTGATTATGTGCTGCTTCATGAATTGGCTCATACCAAAGAGATGAATCATAGTGATAAATTCTGGACCATTCTCAATCAGTTAACTCAAGGTAAGGCTTTGGAATTGCGTGGTGTGCTCAAGGGATATTCTACCGATTTTTAAAGATAGAAACCTTTATTTATTATACTAAAAGTTCATTTTTAAGATATTATTGCAGAAATTACTGGTATAACAGAATAAAATAGTTCTAATATTTTGCTTATGAAGTGATTATTCGTATCTTTGCGGTCGAAATGGATGAATGGTGAGGGGCGATTAAAGCCCTTTTTTTGTTCTTAATAGTGAACCAATGATAGAAAAAAGTACTGTTAGACAGATTGTTGAAGAATGGCTTCAAGGGAAAGAGTATTTTGTGGTAGATGTAAATGTATCACCAGATGACAAGATCCTTGTGGAAATAGATCATACCGAAGGGGTGTGGATTGAAGATTGCGTTGAGTTGAGCCGGTTCATTGAATCGAAGCTGAACCGTGAAGAAGAGGATTATGAACTTGAAGTTGGATCTGCTGGTATTGGTCAACCCTTTAAAGTGTTGCAACAGTATTACATACACATTGGCTGTGATGTTGAGGTGTTGTTGAAGAACGGAACCAAATACACTGGGGTTCTGAAAGAGGTGAATGAGGATAAATTTGTGGTGACTGCGAAGAAGAAAGTAAAAGAAGAAGGAGCAAAACGTCCTAAGCTGGTGGATGAAGACATCTGCTTTGTATACGATGAAATAAAATATACTAAATACTTAATTAGTTTTAAATAATTATGGCCAAGAAAGAGGAAACAATCAGCTTGATTGATACATTTTCGGAATTTAAAGATTTAAAGAATATTGATAGAACTACTATGGTTAGTGTACTCGAAGAGTCTTTCCGTAGTGTTATCGCGAAAATGTTTGGCACGGATGAGAATTACGATGTTATCGTTAATCCGGATAAGGGAGATTTTGAGATATGGCGTAATCGTGAGGTAGTTGAAGATGAGAATCTGACTAACCCGAATATGCAGATATCTCTTACAGAGGCTCAGAAAATAGATGCGTCCTATGAAGTAGGCGAAGAAGTAACAGACGAAGTTATTTTTGCAAAATTCGGTCGTCGTGCTATTCTGAACCTTCGTCAGACTCTTGCCTCTAAAATTCTTGAGCTGGAAAAAGATAGTATTTACGCTAAGTATATTGATATGGTGGGAACCGTTATCAATGCAGAAGTTTATCAGATCTGGAAAAAGGAGATTCTGCTGCTTGATGATGAAGGCAATGAATTATTATTGCCGAAAACAGAACAGATACCGAGTGATTTCTATCGGAAAGGCGAAACTGCACGTGCGGTAGTTGCCCGTGTTGATAACAAAAACAACAATCCGAAGATAATCCTTTCCCGTACCTCTCCTTTGTTCCTCCAAAGACTGTTTGAAATGGAAGTTCCGGAAATTAACGACGGACTGATAACAATTAAGAAGATTGCCCGTATCCCTGGTGAACGTGCAAAGATTGCAGTTGAATCTTACGATGAAAGAATTGATCCGGTAGGAGCCTGTGTAGGTGTAAAGGGAAGTCGTATTCATGGTATTGTTCGTGAACTTCGTAATGAAAATATTGATGTGATTAACTATACATCTAATATTTCATTGTTTATTCAGCGTGCTTTAAGCCCGGCAAAAGTGTCTTCCATTCGTTTGAATGAAGAAGAAAAGAAGGCGGAAGTCTTTTTAAAACCGGAAGAAGTTTCGCTTGCTATAGGTAAAGGCGGTATGAATATCAAACTTGCCAGTATGTTAACCGAGTACACCATTGATGTTTTCCGTGAATTGGACGAAGCTGCTGAGGATGAAGATATCTACCTTGAAGAATTCAAGGACGAGATAGATGAGTGGGTGATTAATGCAATTAAAGCTATTGGCATTGATACAGCAAAAGCTGTACTTAGTGCTCCACGCGAAATGCTGATCGAAAAGACCGACTTGGAAGAAGAAACGGTGGATGAGGTATTACGCATTTTGAAAGCGGAGTTTGAAGACTAATGAATGGGGGTAGAGAATAGATAGCCGGATGTATAGATGCATTTCCGTTATCAGTTCTTACTTATTCTTCTGTTTTTTCAATGATCCAATTTCAATTATCAATTAAAAAAAGTATGACGATTAGGTTAAACAAAGTAACAAGAGATTTGAATGTGGGAATCACGACGGTAGTCGAGTTCTTACAAAAGAAAGGATTTTCTATAGAGGCAAACCCGAATACGAAGATCACAGAAGAACAGTATGCTATTCTTGTAAAAGAGTTTAGTACAGATAAGAATTTGCGGATTGAATCGGAAAAATTTATTCATGAACGCCAAAATAAAGACAGAAACAAAGCATCTATTTCTATTGATGGATTCGAACAGGAGAAAAAGGAGGAACCAGTTCAGAAGAAAGTGGAAATAGCAGAGAAAGTGATTAAAGTGACTGTCCCTGAAGATTCCATCCCTAAATTTAAGCAAGTAGGGAAAATTGATTTGGATCAATTAACTAAAAAGACACGCACAGAGTCTACGACTGCAAAAGAAGAAAAGGCAGAAAAACCTGAACCTTCTGTTGTACCTCAGCCAGTTGCACCCCAGCCGGTTACACCTAAGCCTGTCGCATCTCAGCCAGTTGCACCTCAACCCCTTCCTGCTGCTTCTGAAAAGAAAGAAGTTGTGAAGAAAGAAGAGGTAAAGGTTCCTAAAGTTGAAGCTCCTAAAGTTGAGGAATCGGTTGTTGTTAAAGAAGAAAAGCCTGCAGTGGTTGTGAAAAAAGAGACTCCCAAACCTGCAGAGGTTAAAATAGATATGCCTAAATCTAAATTAAAGGAGGAAGTAAAGGAAGAAAAAATGGTTGAGCAAGTGGAAAAAAACGAAGAAGATGACGTATTTAAAATTCATCCCACAACCGAGTTTGTCTCAAAGATTAATGTCGTTGGTCAGATCGATCTTGCGGCATTGAACCAGTCCACCCGTCCCAAGAAGAAGTCTAAAGAGGAGAAGCGCAAAGAACGTGAAGAAAAAGATAAGCAACGTACTGAGCAAAAGAAGTTGATGAAAGATGCCATTATCAAAGAGATAAGGAAGGATGATGAAAAGACTGTAAAAGTAGTTGATAAAACGGAGGACGATAAAAAGAAGAAGAAACGTAGTAGAATAAATAAAGAGAAGGTTGATATTACTAATGTGCCTGGCACTCCTTCTAATATGGCTCGTCCTGTTCCAAACAGTGAAAGAGTAAATAAACCTGCTGCAGGTGGTCATCACCCTGGAAATAAGCCTTTTAATAAAGGTCCGCAAGGTAGCCGTTTCAAGAAGCCTGTTGTTAAGGCAGAAGTGAGCGATGAAGATGTTGCAAAGCAGGTTAAAGAGACATTGGCTCGTCTTACTACAAAAGGTAAAAACAAGACATCTAAATATCGTAAAGAGAAACGTGACGCTGTATCTACACGTCAACAGGCTCTTGATGATCAGGAAATGGCAGAAAGCAGAATCATTAAACTTACAGAGTTTGTAACTGCAAACGAACTGGCAAGTATGATGGACGTTTCTGTAAATCAGGTTATCGGTACTTGTATGAGTATTGGTATGATGGTATCCATCAATCAACGATTAGATGCTGAAACAATCAATATTGTTGCTGAAGAGTTTGGCTTTAAGACTGAATATGTAAGTGCTGATGTATCGGAAGCTATTACTGAAGAAGTAGATGCAGAAGAAGATTTGGAATCACGTGCACCGATTGTAACTGTGATGGGACACGTTGACCACGGTAAGACTTCATTGCTTGACTATGTTCGTAAAGCCAATGTAATTGCTGGTGAAGCCGGAGGTATTACTCAGCACATCGGAGCTTATAATGTAAAACTGGAAGACGGAAGAAGAATAACATTCCTGGATACTCCGGGTCACGAGGCGTTTACTGCCATGCGTGCCCGTGGTGCGAAGGTAACAGATATAGCAATTATTATTGTTGCTGCTGATGATGATGTAATGCCTCAGACAAAAGAGGCTATCAACCATGCAATGGCTGCCGGTGTTCCTATCGTTTTTGCAATCAACAAGGTAGATAAACCTAATGCAAATCCTGAAAAGATAAAAGAAACATTGGCCAATATGAATTATTTAGTGGAAGAATGGGGTGGTAAATACCAGTCTCAGGATATTTCTGCTAAAAAAGGTATGGGCGTTCATGAGTTATTGGAAAAAGTGTTGCTTGAGGCTGAATTACTTGACCTGAAGGCTAATCCCAATCGTCGTGCTACCGGATCTATCATTGAGTCTACTTTGGATAAAGGACGTGGTTATGTAGCTACTGTTCTTGTATCAAACGGAACAATAAAGATGGGCGACATTGTACTTGCCGGAACAAACTACGGTAAAGTAAAGGCTATGTTCAATGAACGTAACCAGAGAATTAAACAGGCCGGTCCTTCTGAACCGGTATTGATTCTTGGTTTGAATGGTGCTCCAACTGCAGGTGATACTTTCCATGTGATTGAAACTGAACAGGAAGCCCGTGAAATTGCAAACAAACGTGAACAGTTGCAACGCGAACAAGGCCTGCGTACTCAGAAACTTCTTACTTTGGACGAAGTTGGACGTCGTATTGCTTTGGGTAACTTCCAGGAATTGAATATTATTGTGAAAGGTGATGTGGATGGTTCTATCGAAGCATTGTCCGATTCACTGATCAAACTATCTACTCCGCAGATTCAGGTTAACGTTCTTCACAAGGCCGTTGGTCAGATTTCTGAATCAGACGTGACTTTGGCTGCGGCTTCCAATGCAATTATCATTGGATTCCAGGTACGTCCGTCTGCATCTGCCCGTAAGTTTGCTGAGCAGGAAGGTGTTGATATTCGTATGTATTCTATTATTTACGATGCAATTGAAGAAGTAAAGGCAGCGATGGAAGGTATGCTTGCTCCGGTTGTTAAGGAAGAAGTTACTGCAACTATTGAAGTTCGCGAGGTATTCCACATTACTAAGGTGGGTACAGTTGCCGGTGCAATGGTTAAGGAAGGTAAGGTGAAACGTTCTAATAAAGCCCGTCTTATCCGTGATGGTATTGTAATCTTTACAGGAGAAATTAATGCGTTGAAGCGCTTCAAAGATGATGTGAAAGAGGTTGCTGTGAATTATGAATGTGGTATCAGCTTACAGAACTACAGTGATATTAAAGTAGGCGATATTATCGAATCATTTGAAGAAGTAGAAGTAAAACAAACATTATAATATACTGATTGGTTAATATGCCAATAGGCGTATTAGCTAGTCTGTAAGACAATAATAATGTGCCGATGTGCTGACGTATCAATCTATGGTATAGTAACAGGCACATCGGCACATTTGTTATTTATAAATTAGTATGAAGAAAATAGATCTATTGATATTGCTGGTTGTAGGGGCCGGAGCTGTGATGGGTTATATGAAAGGCGGAGTAAAACTCCTTGTTTCTACAGTAGGACTACTCCTGGGATTATATATTGCAAGACTTCTGTATATGCCTTTGGCTGAGAAGCTTTGTCCTTCAGTCTCTAGCTCAATGACTTTTGCTAAAGGACTTGCCTTTATGATGATCTGGGTAGCTGTGCCATTACTTTCCACTTTTGCCGGCGGATTCCTTACCAAGACTCTTGAAGCCATGCACATAAACTGGCTGAACAGATGGGCAGGAGCGGCTCTTGGCGGACTAAAATACCTTTTGATAATAAGCATATTCATTAATGTTGTGCAATTCATTGATGGTAGTAATCATCTGATTTCGCAAACAAATAAGGAGGAAGCTCTGTTATATTATCCTACGCAGAAAGTTGCGGGAATCATATTCCCTCTGGTTAAACAAGTTTCGACTAAATATATTCATTAAATATGCAACAAGAAGAACCCAATAAATATTTGAAAGAGATTACGGAAGAGAAGTATAAATATGGCTTCACTACCGACGTTCAGACTGACATTATCCCAATAGGACTTAATGAAGATGTGATTCGTCTGATCTCTGCAAAAAAGAATGAGCCGGAATGGTTACTTGAATTCCGTTTAAAGGCTTATCGCCACTGGTTGACATTGGACATGCCAACATGGGCGCATCTTACTATTCCTGAAATTGATTATCAGAGTATTAGTTACTATGCTGATCCTACCAAGAAGAAGGAAGGACCAAAATCAATGGATGATGTTGATCCTGAACTTATTAAAACATTTAATAAGCTGGGTATTCCTTTGGAAGAACGCCTTGCGTTAAGCGGAATGGCGGTAGATGCGGTAATGGACTCAGTGTCTGTAAAGACTACATTTAAAGAATCACTGATGGAGAAAGGAATTATATTCTGCTCCTTTAGTGAAGCAGTTCGTGAACATCCTGACCTTGTGAAAAAATACCTGGGCAGTGTGGTAGGCTATAGAGATAATTTCTTTGCAGCTCTTAACTCTGCGGTATTCTCTGACGGATCGTTTGTTTATATTCCTAAAGGAGTACGTTGTCCAATGGAACTTTCTACTTATTTCCGTATCAATGCGGCTAATACCGGTCAGTTTGAAAGAACACTGATCGTTGCTGATGATGATGCTTATGTTAGTTATCTGGAAGGTTGTACCGCTCCAATGCGTGATGAAAACCAACTGCATGCTGCCATTGTGGAAATAATTATCCACGAACGGGCAGAAGTAAAGTACTCAACCGTACAGAACTGGTATCCGGGAGATAGTAAAGGTAAAGGCGGAGTTTACAATTTTGTGACCAAACGTGGAATTTGTAAAGGAAATGATTCCAAACTATCCTGGACTCAGGTAGAAACCGGATCGGCTATTACATGGAAATATCCAAGCTGCATTTTGGCCGGAGATAACTCCGTGGCGGAATTTTACTCTGTGGCGGTAACCAATAACTATCAGCAGGCAGACACCGGTACCAAGATGATTCACCTGGGAAAGAATACCAAGAGCACTATTATGTCTAAGGGTATTTCTGCAGGGCATAGCCAGAACTCATACCGTGGATTGGTTAAAGTGGTAGAGAAAGCCGAAGGTTCCCGAAACTATAGCCAGTGTGACAGTCTTTTGTTAGGCGACAAGTGTGGAGCTCATACTTTCCCTTACATGGATATTCATAACGAAACAGCGGTAGTTGAGCACGAAGCTACTACATCAAAGATCAGTGAAGATCAGCTGTTCTATTGCAATCAGAGAGGTATCTCAACGGAAGATGCTATTGGTTTGATTGTAAATGGTTATGCAAAAGAAGTAATTAATAAACTTCCGATGGAGTTTGCTGTGGAAGCTCAGAAGCTGCTGCAGGTTTCTTTGGAAGGTTCAGTAGGATAAATAAAAACTAAAATAATATGCTCGAGATAAAAGATTTACATGCCAGTATTAACGGCAAAGAGATATTAAAAGGAATAAACCTGACTGTGAAACCCGGAGAGGTTCATGCCATCATGGGGCCCAACGGATCAGGAAAAAGTACATTGTCGTCGGTATTGACCGGTAATCCGGCTTTTGAAGTGACCAAAGGTTCTGTTCATTTTTACGGAAAAGACTTGTTGGAACTTCCTCCCGAAGACCGCAGCCGTGAAGGTATTTTCCTAAGTTTCCAGTACCCGGTGGAGATTCCCGGAGTAAGTATGGTGAATTTTATGCGTACTGCTGTGAATGAACATCGCAAATATAAAGGGATTCCTGCTCTTACAGCCAGTGAGTTCCTGAAACTGATGCGTGAAAAGCGCGCGGTGGTTGAGCTCGATACCAAGCTGGCAAACCGCTCTGTAAACGAAGGTTTCAGTGGCGGTGAGAAGAAAAGAAATGAGATTTTCCAGATGGCAATGTTGGAACCTCGTTTGTCTATATTGGATGAGACAGACAGTGGCCTTGATATTGACGCCCTTCGCATTGTGGCTAACGGAGTAAACCTTTTGAAGACTCCTGAGAACTCTACAATTGTGATTACTCACTACCAACGATTGCTTGATTATATCAAGCCGGATATTGTACATGTACTTTATCAGGGAAAAATCGTAAAGACTGCCGGACCGGAATTAGCTCTTGAACTAGAAGAAAAGGGTTATGACTGGATTAAGAAAGAACTGGGAGAATAATAATTAATTTGTTGGCATCTCATTTGAATGCCGGCAGTTAACAAATAAGATTATGGTAGAACAACAATATATCGACCTCTTTTCTCAGTGTGAAGCGATGATTTGTTCACACAGTGCGGAAGTTCTCAATGCCAAACGCGTTGAGGCCTTTGCCGACTTTGAACGATTGGGCTTTCCCACCCAGAAGCTGGAAGATTATAAATATACAGATATAAGCGAAGCCTTTGCTCCGGATTATGGATTGAACCTGAACCGTCTGGAAATGCCGGTTAATCCGTATGAAGTGTTTAAATGTGACGTGCCAAACATGAGCACTTCGCTGTACTTCGTTGTGAACGATGCTTTTTACACCAAAGCTCAGCCAAAGGTTGAACTTCCAGAAGGAGTGCTGATGGGCAGTCTGAAAGAGATGGCCCAGACTCATCCGGAACTTGTGAGCAAGTATTATGGTAAGCTGGCCAAAACTTCGGAAGACGGAGTAACAGCTTTCAATACTACATTCGCTCAGGATGGTGTCTTCCTTTATATTCCCAAAGGAGTAGTGGTGGAACGCACCATTCAGCTGGTGAATATCCTTAGGGGAGATGTGGACTTTATGGTCAACCGTCGTGTTCTTGTGGTACTTGAAGACGGTGCACAAGCCAAACTTCTGGTTTGCGACCATGCACAGGATCAGGTGAACTTCCTCACTACTCAGGTAATAGAGGTGTTTGCAGGACCGAATACAGTGTTTGATATGTATGAGCTGGAAGAAACTCATGTGGCAAGTACAAGAATCTCCAATTGTTATGTACGTCAGGAGGCAGGATCAAACGTTCTTCTCAACGGAATGACACTGCATAACGGTACTACCCGTAACCGTACACACGTTTTACTGGCTGGTGAACATGCCGAGATAAACCTTTGCGGTATGGCTATTGCAGATAAAAATCAGTATGTAGATAATTATACGTTTATTGACCATGCAGTTTCCAACTGTACCAGCAATGAACTCTTTAAGTATATCCTGGACGATGAAGCACGTGGCGCATTTGCAGGAAAGGTTTTGGTTCGTAAGGATGCTCAGAAAACATTCTCTCAGCAGACAAACCGCAATCTATGTATAACTAAGGATGCCCGAATGTTCACCCAGCCACAGCTGGAAATCTATGCCGACGATGTGAAGTGCGGTCATGGAGCAACGGTTGGACAACTGGATGAAGGAGCTCTTTTCTATATGCAGGCTCGCGGTATCTCACAAAGAGAAGCCCGCTTACTGCTTATGTTTGCTTTCGTTAATGAAGTAGTTGACAATATCCGCATAGATGTTCTTAAAGAACGTCTGCATTTGTTGATAGAGAAACGTTTCCGTGGCGAATTAAGTAAATGTGTGGGTTGCGCAGGGTGCAAATAAGTTTATTGATAAATAAAAAAGAAATCAATGATCAATATAGAAGCTATTCGTCAGGATTTCCCTATACTTCAGCGCGAAGTGTATGGCAAGCCTTTGATATATTTCGATAACGGAGCAACCACTCAGAAGCCCCGCTGTATGGTCGAAGCAATTACGGAGGAGTATTACTCAGTGAATGCAAATGTTCACCGCGGAGTTCACTTCCTGAGCCAGCAAGCTACGGAATTGCATGAAGGTTCACGTAAAACTGTCCAGCAGTTTATCAATGCCCGCAGTACAAACGAAGTGATTTTTACCCGTGGTACCACGGAATCAATCAATCTTCTTGCCTTCAGTTTCGGCGAAGCTTTTTGCAAGGAAGGCGATGAGATTATCATCTCCGTGATGGAACACCACAGTAATATTGTTCCCTGGCAGATGCTTGCTGCCCGCAAAGGAATCACTATAAAGGTTGTGCCTATCAATGAAAAGGGCGAACTGATCATGGAAGAGTATAAATCGTTCTTCTCAGAACGGACAAAACTGGTTTCTATAGCACATGTTTCCAATGTGCTGGGAACCATCAATCCGGTTAAGGAGATGATTGCCTTTGCTCATGAGCACGACGTGCCTGTTTTAGTAGACGGTGCACAGTCTGTTCCTCACATGAAAGTAGATGTTCAGGACCTGGATGCAGATTTTTATGCCTTCTCCGGACACAAGATATACGGCCCAACGGGTGTCGGTGTTCTTTACGGAAAGGAAGAATGGCTCGATAAACTTCCGCCTTACCAAGGGGGAGGAGAGATGATTCAGACAGTAAGCTTTGAGAAGACAGTATTCAATGAACTTCCTTTCAAGTTTGAAGCAGGTACCCCCGATTATATCGGAACCACCGCACTGGCTGTCTCTCTTGATTATGTCTCAAAGATTGGAATGGATCAGATTGGTGCTTATGAACACGAGCTTACAACCTATGCCATGCAACGCCTTAAAGCAATTGAGGGCATGAGAATCTTTGGCGAGGCAGATCAGAAGGGTAGTGTAATCTCTTTCCTTGTAGGAGACATCCATCACTTTGATATGGGAACATTGCTCGACCGCCTTGGAATCGCTGTTCGCACCGGTCACCATTGTGCTCAACCGCTTATGCAGGCTCTGGGCATAGAAGGAACTGTCCGTGCTTCTTTCGGTTTGTATAACACCAAAGAGGAAGTCGATGCACTGGTTGCAGGCATCGAACGGGTAAGAAAGATGTTTTAGAAAATACATAAAAAAGCAAAAGAGACTGTTCAACTGAACAGTCTCTTTTGCTTTTTATACCTCTACATACACTTTTTTTTCCATTATTCATACTGTTTGTATGGGGTTGCCGGAACTGTCTGTTGGTAAATTATTTTCTTATTATTTTCGTTGCTGCCGTTTTGTCGTGCTGCTTCTTTACGATGTAAATACCGGGGGTAAGGGTTGATATATCAGTGCTGCTGGCATTTGAGCGAACTTTTATGCCGGAAACGTTGTAGATATCGCTTGCGGCCGACGTGTCGTCGGACTGAACGTTGTTGATGCCTGTTGCCTCGCTTGATACATAGAAGTTGAAGTTACGTGTCAGCGAACCGACTTTGTCATCATCTGTTGCCTTTACCTTAATGCTCTGGAAACCTGTGAACGATGGTGCAGGGGTGAATGTGCAGATACCTTCGTTGCAATCGTAGAACATATCTGAACTTCCGATAATCTGGAATGAAGGATTGTTGTCATAGCCTGCGAAATACTCTTTCAGGTTTATGCTTATGCCTTTATTTATCGTGAAGTGAGGTTCTGCAAGCCAGTTAAGATAATCTTCCAGAACGGTGTATCCATCTTTATCCGGGTCGGTATTATTGTCTGCTTCAGCAGGATTCAGCCCTTTCGCCTTCTCCCACCAGTCCGGCATACCGTCATTGTCGGTGTCGAAATCGCTTGTTCTGCGTGCTTCGTAAATGTTGATGCCGTTGAAGCCTTCACATTTACCATCCTCTTCAGAGTCGATAAGACCTTTCTTTCCCGACCTGCTACCTACGGTTGTGGTGATGCCTTTAAGAGTTTCGTTCACCATACGTATGTCGTGGTTGTCGAGCATTGGCATATTGCAGCCCACGTCGGACATCACATTTTTGTAAGCAGCATCAGCTGTCTCGATGGTGGCGTATGATTCAAAGAATGGTTTGTCTTGGAATACAGTCCAGTTCAGCACCTGTCCGTTTGACAGAGTATATTTATAAGTATCATCGAGTTTGTCCTGAGTCTTGCTTCCATCAAGATTTTTGCGGATATTTCCACTCACGTAATAACTTTGCGAGCCGGTGCCGGTACCTTCGAGTTGCGCGGTAAGCAGTTGCAGCTTCTTTGTAGATGGCCCCATTTTGTAGTAGTTGCTTACAAAGTTTCCCTCGTGAGTTCCACCGTCTGTAGCACGTCCGCCCCAGTTGTAGCACACGTTATTGAATACGTCATGGTGACCGGCATAAGCGCCGCCGCCGTCCAGACCGCCTGAGAGACTCCAGTTTCTGCCTTCGTTGTGAGCCAACAGGTTATGATGGCATGACCCGGTGTCTCCACCTATCGTAGCTGCATAGCCATGCGCTGTACCTGAAGGGTAGTTAGGATGGTTGGCAACGTTCAGTGCTTCTGATATCATGGTGCGCTGCAATGTAACGTTCTTCGCATTACGACTACTGAAAGCTTCGTCTATAGTCCAGCTTATGGAGCAATGGTCCATGATAGCGTGGTTGTTTCCGGCCATTCCCAGTCCGTCACATCCAGTCTCAGATGTTGCAGCATCATGACCGAGAAACATGTGCAGAAAACGGGTGATGCCTTCTGATGCCATGCCGAACGGGCACGAGCGGAACATGATTCCATTGCCGGGGGCAGTCTGTCCTGCAATGGTAACATAGGCGTCGCTACATGTCAGACGACCTTTTAACTGGATAACTCCGCCAATGTCGAACACGATGGTCCGCGGTCCGCTGACTTTACTAATTCCATAACGGAAAGTTCCTGGTTGCGGTAATAATAAATCATCATCAAGCGATGTTACATGATACACTGTGCCGCCTCTTCCTCCGGTGGCATAGCGGCCGTAGCCCTCTGCGCCAGGGAAAGCGAGATGTCGTGGACGGAATGACCATGTCTCGCCTTTATATGTATTTCCTGTTGCGTCTTCCTCATCCACCCGCCAATAGTACGTGTTCAGTGAATACGCATCTTTCATTACATAGAATGTATCTGTTTGGATAGCGATTTCGTTCATAGCGCCTTCGGATGTACCCATATAAAGATGGTGTTTCACCGCTGTTGCTGCTGGCGACCACTTCAGTGTGCAGGTGCCATTGTCGGCATCGGTGTGCATATCACGATTGTCTGGGGTTGGATTCAATGCCGTTGTTAGTGGGTTCGGCTCGTCCAGAATAATGGCATTGACAAACACTGTGGTTGTAAAATATTGAACGGTGTAGTTCACTGATGGGTCGGGAACAGTACGGTAAGATATCACCACGTCCTTGCCAGCCTCTGCGTTGAACGTAACATACGACTGACCACTTTCTGAGGCTTTTTGTGCTCTGTTGGTCTGTGGTGTTCCCGATACCATTTTCACGTTGTCTACATATACGTCCACTGGCGGAGCTGTGAATCCATCGGTGTTGTTGTGGTATGCAAGAATGGAATGTTTGCCCGCCGTGAGGCCGCTGAATGTGATGGTGAGTTCAGCCGAACCCGATTGCAACTGCGGTGTGTTGTTGTTAACGAAGTCATATACGGCTATACCGTCTCCTATCAGTTTCGAGTATTTGCTCACTCCGTCTTTCCACCAGTTGGCTTTCAATGTTTTTCCTGCCGAGTTAGGGCCGTTGGCAACAATGATTTTTAATCCGCTTGTTTCGTCTATTACCAGAGTGTCTTTAACTCCTGTGGTTATGGCCCACGGAATGAAGCCGTTTTCGGTGACTTGTTCCGGCTGTCTGCCAGGCAGATTGAAGTCAATCTTTTGTGCAGTGGCATTAAAGGCGAAAGCCAGCGTGAAGAACGATAAAAGTAGATTTTTTTTCATGTTTCTCTTGTTAAAGTTATTTCTTACATAAACGAAATGAAATATGAAGTGTACTCAAATAGGATAGTGAAAAGCCTATTAACTTTAGCATTTTGTTTTAAAGTTTCGTAATGAAACAAAATAAGCAGTTTTTTAAACTCTGGAAGTTCAATATTTGGCGTTTTTAGAGTAATTTTTGACCGGAGACGTTATTTTATTTCATAAAGCCCTATCTTTGCCATACAAAAAAAGAATCATGTTATTACCCTACTTAAATAAAGACCTTATAGAAGCCGGATGCGATGAGGCTGGACGTGGTTGCCTGGCTGGATCTGTCTTTGCAGCTGCCGTAATTCTTCCTGTGGATTTTCAGAATGAACTGTTGAATGACTCCAAACAACTCACTGAGAAGCAGCGCTATACCCTTCGTGAAGTGGTTGAAAAGGAAGCAATAGCCTGGGCAGTGGGCATTGTTACTCCGGAAGAGATTGATAAAATTAATATTCTCAATGCTTCAATTCTTGCCATGCACCGTGCGGTAGATCAACTAACCGTTAGACCTCAGCATCTTATTATTGACGGAAACAGATTTAAGAAGTATAACGAGATTCCTCACACCACCGTTGTAAAAGGGGATGGCAAATATCTCTCGATTGCTGCTGCATCAATACTTGCCAAGACCTACAGGGATGATTATATGAACCGCCTGCATCAAGAATTTCCGGTGTACGATTGGGATCACAACAAAGGTTATCCCACAAAGAAACACCGTGCGGGAATTGCTCAACACGGCACTACTCCCTATCACCGCATGACCTTCAACCTGCTGGGCGACGGACAACTCTCGCTTGATTTCTAGTAAGTAAATACCTTCACTAAGGTGTTTAAGAAATCTCCCGCCATAAACTAATAAAAACAAAAGGTTATGTTTTTCCAATCATGTACATGTTTGAGTCCAATCTTGTACATGATTGGTTCCAAATATGTACATGTTTGCATCAACCTCCCGCCAATAAATTATTAATTGTGTATTAAACTGATTCCAGTTAATCGTTAGTATTCTCTATAGTGACTTGGATTCATTTCTGCTATTTTGTAAAGTGCTAAATGATAGACTAATACGTTTTGCTGGGGTGGAGAGGGTGGAGAGAATTTATTCTTTTTTCGTTCTGGAAAATAAAATTTTGAAAATTCTGCATTTTGCGGAATTATTAAAATTAATTTTCTGGAAACCGAAAAGACTCTTTTTTACTCCACCCTCTCCACCCTGATAGTCTTACTGTGTTTTGCAATGCATTGAATAATAAGCATATATGTTTTTGCTGGTGTTAGAGGTGTCAGTAAAATAATACTTTTTCCGGTTCTGAAAACTCCAATCCGATAATTCCGCAATTTTGCGGTTTTTTCAAAATTCTATTTCTGGAAAGGTAAAAAAAACTTTTTTACTGACACCTGACACCTGATGTTTTATATTACTGCAAAATATAATTTAATCCATTTTATAAATTAGGAATAATTTGTTATATATAGTTTTGATATTGTATTTTTTTTGTTTACGACTGTGTTTCTTATGATGTTTTGATAAAATGTCCAATTTTTGAACGTTTGTTGGATTGCTAAATATAAGTTAAATAGCTGTTTGTTAAGTTCTTGTATTTAATTTGATTTGTCCAATATTTTGTTATTAAAATATAATTTATTTTTCTTTATTTTGAAGTCTAAAAACAAAAATAAATTTTGATATATAAAATAGAAGGAATATGACACTAATTAAAACTGAGCTATTTTTCTTATACATGTTCTTTATCCCAATTTCTGTTATAGCACAGACTTCTCTCAAAAAGGAGTATAACATGTTTCGTAATGAAGATATAGTAACCAAACAACAGATAAAATATAAGCACCCTGGTAGAGCCGGAGCAAATGTTCTTTGGGATTTTAGCAAACAGGAAACAGTCAATGAAAAATATAAGCTATCTTTTACTCAATCGGAAGTAGATTCAGTTATTACTGGTTGTGAACATAATACTCTCTACCATTATCTGCTAAGGAATGATTCACTCTATTCCTTAGGTTATGAGAATCCAACAACTCTTATAAAGAATCAAAAGCCGGAACTTCTCCTTACTTTTCCTTTCTCTTATCATAAAAGAACTGAAGGCTATTTTTACGGTACGGGTAATTATTGTCACCGGCTTGATTTGACAGTACAAGGAAAAACAATAATATGGGGTGATGCTTATGGTATGATTATTCTTCCAAACGGTGATACCTTACAGCATGTATTACGAGTATGTTCTTTGAAAAAGATTGCAGAAAAGATGATCCCTTACGTACAGAAAGATTCTGTTATTCTACCTATGGTAAATATTGATAGCATTGATTATCATTTAAATAATGATAGTGTGTATATGCAAGTTGAAACTTACAGGTGGTATGCTGATGGATATCGCTATCCTCTTTTTGAGACTGTAGAAAGCACGACGTACAAAAATCAAAAACCTTTTAAACACTTTAATACTGCTTTCTTTTATTCACCCGATAAACATAATTACCTAAATGATGATTCCAAAAATCTGGTAAGGCTAGAGGAAATTGAAAAGCAAAACAAAAGTGGAAATAATTCGTCTGGCGGGAATGGCAATTCTTCTGGGAAGAACCTAGGGAAAGAACTTATAAACTATAATGCTTACATAGAAAAAAACGGAAACAGCATCGCACTTGAATATAACCTTATCCAACAAGCGGATGTAACAATATCCTTGTATGATATTCAAGGACGGTTGTTAATAAGTTATCCCAAAACGAAACATCCCGAAGGGTTCTATCAGGAAGCTCTTGCCTTGGATGGCTTTCAGTTAGGTGAATATTTACTTCGGATTGTTGTTGATGATGAAGTTTATGCAGAGAAACTGCTGAATAAAAAAATAATTGACTAAATGTTAATAATGTCTTATCTGACAAAAAATAAAGAACCAAGTAAGAATTTATAAAGAAATTAATTCTAATTATTTTAATTCATTTATCAATTAATTTCGGTAAATATAAATGTTTATTTAACTGGTTGCCTAATTAGTTTAATAAAATCAAATATTGCTATAAAAAAGACAAATGTAAAGTTCTAAAATCATATACATGAAAAAAACTATTTTTGTATTAATATCATTTATGGTTATTTTATCTGTACAAGGACAAGTACAAAGAGATTATGTACATCCGATTATGTCATCGCCCACAATGGCTGAAATGGCAAAGTATGGTAATATTCCTGTAAGCTTGTCTTCTGGAACGATTAATGTATCAGTTCCAATTACCTCTTTAAAGTGTGGCGAACTAGCTGTTCCTGTTTTTCTTAGTTATAATGCATCTGGTATTCGTGTACATCAGATAGCGTCTAATGTAGGTTTAGGATGGAGCTTGAATGCTGGAGGTATTATAAATTGTGAAATTATTGGGCAGAGCGATATGATGAATTGCTTACGATTAATCCCCGATACTGTATCTTTTAATAATAAAATTGCGCCAAATATAGAAGCTTTAAAAATAATAGCTAGAGGTCCTGTCCTAAATGGAGATACAATATTCACCGGTTCTTATATTGATTCTCAACCAGACATGTTTACTTTTAATTTTTTAGGAAATTCAGGTAATTTTGTATTGGATAAAGACTTTAAGGCTTATATAATGAATGATACTAGAAAATTTGAGATTATACCCAATAGGACAGATAATACATTTACATTTAAAGATAATAAAGGTGTCATTTATGAGTTTAATCAATATGAAAAAACAAAAACGGTTCAATGTTCAAAATATTATTCTGTTGATTCAATATTACCTTATGGCCCTAATGATCCAATACACACAAAAACGATTATTAATGGATATTACTTGACCAGTATCACTTCACCTAATGGTAAGCATTACATTTATTTTGATTATAAACCAGAAATTGTGAAATATAACTCTCCATGGTCTGCAAAAATAAGGACTAATCCAATAGATTCTCATAATGTTTCGTATAGCGAAATTACCAATAAATCACAACGACTAGTACAAATCACAACTTCCGAAGGTTATAAATTATGTTTTAAATACAATCATTGTCGAGAAGATGTTGGAGGTGACTGTAAGGCTTTAACTGGCATTGTATTGAATGATCCGAATGACAATAAAATACAAACATGGATATTAAATCAAGACTATTTTGAAGCAGATATTAGGTCTCTAAATAATCCTGAGCTAAATAAACGTTTAAGATTAAATTATTTACTTAATGTTGAAGAGAACAATTACTATAGATTTACTTATTATAAAAATCCGGAATTTAAGGTTCCTCATAGAAATATTATAGGTGGTGTTGACATGTTTGGGTATTTTAATGATTCTCCTTGTTCAGAAAATCAATATCAATTTCTTTTTAGTAATTCCTATTATGACCCTTCAGATTTACCAACACAAATAGTTCCATATATTTATATAGATAAGTATAGCTCAGACTGCAATACTTGTCCTTTATTTATACACGAAGGTAAATCGGATCAATATGTAAAAGAGAGTATTGTTGATACATATTCGCTAAAAGAGATACATTATCCTACAGGTGGATATTCAGATTTTAAATATGAAGCAAAGAGATCATCTTATGGCTATTCTGGAAATTGGGCAGGATTAAGAATAAGTAGAGTGAATAACTTTTCAAATAACAATTCATTAATAAATTATAAAGAGTACCAATATGGTATGGGATCAGTCGCTACAATACCTCAGTTTGTAACAAGAGAGTTTGGGTTTGTGGAAAACGGTTTAGAATTATATGATTTTGTACATAGTGTGCCATATAATTCTTTATATGCAGTAAATGGAGATGATATGATTTATTCAGAAGTTTCTGAAACAGATAAAAATGGCCGGATTACCCATTATTACAATTCTTTTAGAGAATATCCTTCCTTCTTTGATTCAAAGATTTATCATTTATCCGAGGCTATTCCATCATTATTTGGAAAAAGTACATATATTCCAATTATTGATTTTTCAAAAAAATATGGCGGATATCAATTCGCACGAGGACTTGAATACAAGACTGAATATTACAATAAACAGGGCATTAAAATTAAGGAAATCAATAATTTGTATAAAGATGAATTTATGAAAGGAATTGAAGGTCTGGATGTTATAAATCCTTTTGCTAGCGTTAATGCCTTCCATAATTTGTACGTCTGTCTTTATACATTAAAAGTGGGTAGAAGTTTATTAACATCGGAAACCGTAAATGATCTTCAAACTGGTATAGTTACAAAAACAAACTATGATTATACCGATTGGAATGAACCCAAACAGATAACAAGAATTAATAGTAGTGGAGCGCTTCAAACAACTCAAATACGCTATCCTTCAGATATAAACACTGGAATTTATGCAGAAATGTCAGCAAAGCGAATGTTGAACTATCCTATTGAAGAAATATTAGGGGTACAACAAACGTTTAAAGCTGCATTAAATACTTATCGTAAGGAGAATGGTCTCATTGTTTTAGATGGAATATATAGCTTAAACAAAAAAGGATCAATTCAGCCTTTTGATGGGATTACTTTTGATCCTGTTTATCGTAAAGAAATGACAATGGTTAAATACAATTTATATGGCAATCTCAATGAGGTGAAGACTAAGGATAATATTTCGACTTCTTACTTATGGAGTTATAAAGGAAAATATGCTGTTGCAGAAATTAAGAATAGAAGTTTTGAGCAGCTAAAAACTGATTTAGGCAGCCCTTACATTGATGGATTGTTAGAAAGTCAATCTGGACTTGACACATACCCTTTAACCTTAATTGAAAAGTTAAATTTAATTCCCAATGTTCAAGCAAAAGCATATACATACAAGCTTCTAGCTGGAATAACTCAAAGCAATGATCCTAGTGGAAGACGTTTACTTTATCAATATGACAAAGCTCTTAGATTGTCGTGTTCAATGATTAATAAGCAAGAACATCTTGTTGAATATAAATATAAAAATGCCCAGTCAAACAATATCTCGGAAGTTTCAAATAATGGTTTGTGTATTTATACATTTGATCATTTTGCTGTGCTTAATAATGTAACATTCCATTTGTCTGCATTAAAGGAGTCCTCAGGAAATTATTCATATCTTTGGACGCTTAAAAACTCTAATGGAACAATACTATCAAGCGGCTCCCAAAGGACTTTTGAAACAGACATAGATGAAGGGGGAAAATTGACTGTAAATTGCTCTGTGAAGGACAATTGTGCAAATAGAACTGATGTTGTTTCATATACTTTCAATTCGTATCACCTGCCTTTAGAAATGTTTGTTGACATCAATGACGAATATATCTTCAATAAATCAAATAGAAGTGAGAATTTCAAGATAAATACCAAAGGTGGTTCAAAAAAGAAGTTATTTACTTGGACACTAAAAGACAGTTCTGGCATTGTGGTCAAAACAATGACAAATACTGATGGTTATTTTAATTATATATTTACTGAAAATCAATTGTTACATCCATTGACAATCACTTGTACTGTTAGTGATGAAATAACTAAAGAGGTAAAAAGTATAACAAAAAATATAATTGTTAATTATCCTCCGTTGCAAGTTGAATATAACAACAGTTCTTTTATTGGGGTAAATATCCCAGAGGTTTATTCATTATTATTGCATGGTGGATCTGGCAGTTTTTCTTATCAGTGGAGTCTTATTGACTCTGAAAGTAATTTAACCGTTTATACTGCGAATTCTGAATCGTTTGAATATATTCAGCCCAAAATGACATCTTCAATCATTGTAAAATGTCTAGTAACAGATTTAATTACTAATGAAAAAAAGGATTTACATAGCTTTTGTATTCCTCAAAATATGATAAAAGTTAAAAATCAAGTATCTACACGTAGCGAGGATGGATTGATTGATACTATAACTGCTGATGTGTGGAGTAGTATTCCAATAAGCACATTATATACAAGTACTTACACAAGACAAGGCTTTATTCCTAAAATAGAATACTTCCCTTCGTGGGGCGGTATGTATTCTTCTTTGCCTGCAGGAAAAAGCAAAATTACAATTAAGATTACTGGACAAAAAGGCTCGCAAACAGATTCTGGAGTGGTATTAAAAAAATATTCTTCTGAAAATGTTCGAGAAGGCGATCTCCAAATTGGCGGTTTCAGAATATTTTAATTCAATAAAAAACAGAATTGAAATGAAATTAATATTATGAACAAAATATATATATTATAGCTATTTTACTTATTAATTCATATACCCTTGTTGGCACAGCTTCATCTTCAAAGAGAGTATAATATGTTCAAGGTGAAGATCTTTAGATGGTTTTCGTGTGGATGCATATATGCTGAGAATTTGCGTGAGTGAAAATGTTTATGGTGAAAAAGTTGTAAGATAAAAAAATACAAGGATAGTTTAATACTAAACAATAATTTAAAAATTGTAATACAGATGATAAAATTTAAATATGTAGTAGCCTTTGTTCTTCTTTTATTTAGTGGTATAGTGCATGCTTCTCCTAAAATTTATATATCTGAGGTTTTTTATGATACTCCAGAAAATGAAGATGATAATATTACTCCTAGCCATAATGGTGAGTATGTTCAACTTTACAATGATGAAGATTTTTCTTTGAATCTTTCAGGTTGGAAAATTAGTATACCTGATCGACGTGAGGAATTTACATTTCCTATGAATACTGTTTTACCAAGTAAAGCTGTTGTTGTAATTTGTTATCAATGTGATTCACTGTTTGAATTTACTAAAATATTTCCTAAATACGTAGTTGATAATAATCATTTATTATGCTATCATAAAAAATTTGTATTAAGTAATACTCAATCTGCTATTCTTTTGAAAGATAATTCTGGTTATGTCATTGACCAAATGGAATATGGTAAGAATGGATTGTCTGCATCGAATGGTGCAAATATAACGACCGATTATTGTATGTCTTTGAGACGTCAAAGTGTGAATATTGATTTAGGTAAGACTTTTTTTGCAATTTCTGATTATACTAGATCTCCAGTTAATCCAATGAGAATGCCTACATTAATATATAAAAGTGTTTCGTCTTCAAATGATAGCGATTTAGCAATTGATATACCCCAAGAGATAAACTCTCAGAATTATGTATTGGCATTGCAATTAACAAAGAAGCTATCTTCGGTGGAAAATGTATTGGATCCTTCCAATACTCTTTACTTAGCTCAATATTACGATGGGTTAGGGCGACCAGTTGAAACTGTGCAGCGTGGAGTAACTCCCAATAGAAAAGATATTGTAGTAATGCAGGAGTATGATAGTATAGGTAGAGAAAGTAATAAATGGTTGCCCACTCCTTATGCAGGTAATGGTAATTTTGTTGATCCAAATATACTTATAGAAGAGTCTAGAAGAGTATATCAAGATTCAAATCCCTTTACTCATACCGTTTATGAAGCTTCACCTTTAAATAGAGCTGTGGAAGAATATGGAGCAGGTGCTAGTTGGCAGAATACTAACCATTCAACAAGAAATAAATTCTTAGCAAATAATGATTTTGACAAAATGCTTAAGTGTTCTTTCTTTCTCATAACGCAAAATGGGCAATTAGAGAAAAGGGGCATTTATAATAATGGTGAACTATACGTAACAGAAAATATAGATGAAGATAATCATGAGTCATACACTTTCAAGGATAAACTAGATAAAGTTGTGTTAATCCGCCAAATAAATAATGGTGAACTTTATGATACTTATTATGTACATGATGATTCTGGCAACTTACGTTTTGTACTTCCCCCTATGGCTGTTGATTTACTTACAGTCAACAAAGTATATTCTGATACTGAAGATGCCTTGCAAAAATATGGGTATATCTATAAATATGATGATTACAACCGTTGCATTTCTAAAAAGCTTCCAGGGGCTGAAGCTATTACAATGGTTTATGATTCAGCGGATCATCTTCTATTTACTCAAGATGGTGAACAACGAAAATATGGGGAATGGACGTTTAATATTCCTGACGTATTTAATAGACCTACGGTAAGTGGTATTTGTACAAATATCAATTCCGATGTATTCAAGAATC
Organism: uncultured Bacteroides sp.; assembly: GCF_963678425.1. NCBI lineage: Bacteria > Pseudomonadati > Bacteroidota > Bacteroidia > Bacteroidales > Bacteroidaceae > Bacteroides > uncultured Bacteroides sp. The sequence goes on along the minus strand of NZ_OY782853.1, from coordinate 397,754 downwards.
TTGTTATTAATAGCACCTATATTGGCAATGCTGAAGGATTACTTGATACTGGTTATCAGCTAAATAATGTAACAATAAACATCTCTCGTATTTTGACTGTGAATTACTATGATAACTATGCTTTCTTAGATTTATCTAAGGTGAGTCCCTATAAAACAAAATTGACTTGTCAGTCTATGAATGGTTATGCTTCACAATATGTAAACGAAATATATCCTGAAATATCCGCTAAGAGTTTGCTTACTGGTACGCGAATATTTATGTTAGGTGCTGATTCCCAGGAAGCTATCTCTGTTACTTATTATGATGATAGAGGACGAGTAGCTCAAACCAAATCGACCAATCATTTAGGTGGTTTTGATAACAATTACTTTGCTTATACTTTTACAGGTAAACCGATAAAGTATTTTCATGAGCATACGGCAAATGGCAAACCAAGTATTAAAGAACTGACCGCTTACACTTATGATCATGCTGAGCGTTTATTGAAAACCACCCACTCGCTGAATGGTTCAACTCCGGTTATATTAGCAGAGAATACCTATGATGATATGGGGCGCCTTCAGTCTAAAAAACAGCATGGAGGTGTTGAAATCACTAACTATGCATATAACCTGCGAAGCTGGCTGAAGGGCATTACTACAACCAATAATCGTTTTAGTGAAACCTTGTATTACAATGAATCATCCAATGGCAGCATTCCGTGCTATAATGGTAATATCAGTGCAATGAACTGGAAAGTGCAGAATGATACTCAAAGAGGATATAATTTTCATTACGATGACCTGAGTCGTATTACCGCAGCCGATTATCAGAATAATGATGCTAATACCGGCAAAAATTATTCAACTACCTATGTGTATGATAATATGGGTAATATGAAGAACCTGAGAAGATATGGTTTGTCTGCTAAACCATCAATCTTTGGAATTATAGATGATTTGGCGTTGAGTTACAATGGGAACCAGTTAAGTAGCGTAACAGATGCATCAACGGGTGAACCGTTATACTCAGGAGCATTTAATTTTGTGAAAGATACTTTGAAGACGACCGAATATACTTATGATGCCAATGGTAATTTAACAAGAGATTCTCACAAGAAAATAGCAAAAATTCAATACAATATATTAAATTTGCCAAGCGCGTTGCAATTTACCGAGGGGCATACTTCAGAGTATCTTTATGATGCTGCAGGAGTGAAACGGAGAGTAAAACAAGTAACTACTACTGAGAATCTGTTGGTACCAATGGGAAGTATGCTTCCTGTTCCTGCTGATAAAGTAGCAGTAACAACTCAGACGGACTATTGCGGCAATGTGATCTATGAAAACGGAATCCTTAACAAGATACTGGTTGATGAAGGTTATATAACGATGAACGGTACAACGCCCACTTACCATTACTATATTCAGGATCATCAGGGAAATAACCGTGTGGTATTTAATCAAAGTGGAACGGTTGAACAAACCAATCATTATTATCCCTTCGGCATGACTTTTGGTGAAGGAATTGATAATTCTGATAACAGGTATAAGTACAATGACAAGGAATTGGACGGGATGCATGGGTTGGATTTATATGATTATGGTGCTCGGCATTATGATGCTGCTATTGGGAGATGGGGAGTGATGGATCCTTTGACTGAAAAACATTATAATATATCTTCATATGTGTATTGTTTAAATAATCCAATAACTTACATTGATCCATTAGGATTAGATACTATACCTAGTAATGCCTTACCTCAAAATTGGTCAGATTTTGACCCAAAGAACGATATTGTAATGTTGAATGGGGTTGAGGTTACCGCTCATACGGAAGAAGCTACTAATAATTTCATGTATCCAATGTTAATTAATAATAAAGTAGTAAAAGGCAAAAAGATAGTTGATTATTCATCAATGATGGGAAGTATATATGCTGGATATAGATATACTGAAAGACCATTGGGAGAAGGATATTTTAGAACAGCAAAAGGAAACTTACATTCTTTATCAGAACTAAAGCCTCAGGCTAATGGCAAATATGTTAGGGGAGTACAAGGATTGAGGATTGGAGCAAAATCTGCAAAGTACTCAGTAAGGTTGTTAAGCCGATCACTTAATTTAGTAAGCTACATTTCAACGGGATATTCTGGTTATCGTTTTTATAATAATCCCAATTGGAGCGATGGCTTTGATGTTACTGTGGGAATTGCAAGCTATGCTTGGTGGGAAGTTGGAGTAGCTTCTTCTTTAGTGTCTGCTGCACAGTCAGAAATAGAACAAAGAAATGAAAACATAGTAAATAATAAAGATCCCATGGAAGGAGTATATAATCCGGCCTTGGGGATGTAGTAGAATAATTTAACATATGTACTTATGAATATAATAGATGCTTTCTTTTATTTAACATATCGGTTTCTAATGAAATTAGGAAGAAGCGAAGATAATGCAAAATGGAGTGCTTTAATGCATACAAGTTTATATGTTTGGTTATCTATTGATTCGATAATTAAACTTATTGGACTGGTTCACAACTATGATATTATAAAATTGTATATTTCACTTGGCTTTGGGGGACTTTTAGTTGTTGGCATAATCTCTTTAGTAATAATGTATATTCGGTACTACAAATATAGTATACTTGAAAAATTTATTGATAGATATAAAGGACTTAAGACTAAGAATCCGGTAAAAATATTAGTTTGTACGTTAATGATCGGTTTCCCATTTTTGTGGTTTTTTATAGCAAGAACTTACATATCTGTTTATGCTTAATCATTTACTAGAAAAAAACACTCATTTGGTTTTCATCTTTGTAATTTAAAAATAGACATAATATTGAAGGGACCATCAAACTTTGAGCAGCCCCTTTTTACCCCAATATTTAAAAACAAATTGATTTTGATATTACAGCATAACCACGAATTAGGTTAAGGATTACATCTTCTCAATATAATCCCCATTAGCCTTTATAAGCTCAATAAGCTTTTCAACAGCTTCTTCTTCAGGAATATACTTTTCAATACATATCTTCTTTTTGTACATGCTTATTCTGCCACGACCGGTACCAACATAGCCATAATACTCTTTTAGGTGATTTCTCCGGTAATTTTTCCTGTTCAGACACAAAAAGTACAACTAACTCTTTTGACGGGTATGGGCTAAGTTCAAATGATGTTTTTTATAAGTTGATATTGAGAGCCTGTTTAAATTTTATTCAATAGCATCCTGATGTTTGCCAGTTTAACCATTTCCTCTGCTGAATCGAATGTAAGTTCATAGTTTCGGCAGAGCCTTCTATAGTTGTCAAACCAAGAAAAAGTTCTTTCTACAATCCATCTCTTTTTAATTGGTTTAAAGCCATTTACTTTGTCTCCGCTGACTATAATCTCCAGCAAATATCCAAAAGTATTCTTTATTTTTTCCGATACTTCTCCGCGATAACCGGCATCAGCAAGAATTACTTTTATATTACAGCATAATTCTTTCAGACATCGGACAAGCAGATAAGACGCTTTGCTATCATGCACACATGCAATTGTAACCATAACAGCGATCAGGAAACCATTCTTGTCAACAACCACATGACGTTTAATCCCTTTGACTTTTTTATTACCATCAACTCCATTAAGGGAACGGTTGTTTCCCCAGCGTACACTTTGACTATCCATTATTCCTAGACTAGCTTCGGCTTTTTGCCCCATAGAAATACGTACTTTCTCACGTAAATTATTGAGCAATAGATCAAATTCACCAAGAAAGGACCATTTGCGATAATAATAGTATACCAATTCCCATGAGGGAAAATCTGAAGGCAACATACGCCACTGACAACCGGTTTTTACAACATAAAATATGGCATTCGATATTTTACGTAAATCATATTTTCGCTTTCTCTCTTGTGGCTTCAAGATTTTCTTAATAACTTGTCACTGTGTTTCTTCTAAATCCGTTAAATACACAATTATTTAAAGTGTGGTAAATAAAAATAATCATTTTAACGGAAAGAGGAAACACTTTTTTATTTTTATCTTTAAAATTTAAACAGGCTCTTAATAAAAGAAATATTTAATAGATACAACTTTTTGTTATAACGTTTATAAATACGATACTATAAAACTTGAATATTATAAGGTATAATGATTTTGTAATTTTTAGTAATTTGGATCATCCAAAGCAATGGGATGTTAACTAGATATAATATATTTGGCGAATAAATTAATAATTCTGGCAAAATAGGTATAGGTACAATGGCAATGGGTTAGATTGTACGAATGGTATTCATTATTTTAACGCAGCTCTTGGTCTCTTTTGATTCAAACTGCTTCACAAATAATGCAATGGATGTCACAATATCCCATTGTGGTTCTGCAGTGGCTGATACTTATCTATATTTATTAGATTCATCAGGGAAGCTGATATCATCCAATGATAATTATTCGGGTGATGAGCAATGCTCTTCTGTTGCCAATGCTTATTTAAAGATGACAGATCTGGCTGCCGGAACTTATTACATTGTTTCTGAAGGTAACACACAGAATAGCAATATAACGACAACGGTGAATGGTAATATACCGTATGCCGGATTTGAAAGCGGGCAAAATCAAAATTATATTATAGAAATTACTCCAACGGTTGAATCATCAGATGCCAGAGGGCTCTCCTTGAATCAATCTATTCAGAAAATTCAGTATTATGATGGGCTAGGAAGGCCTTCTCAATCTATTCAAAGAGGATTCTCCCTGAACAATAACGATTTGATTACACTGCAGGAATATGATAATCAGGGAAGAGAAAGTAATGCTTGGCTTCCTACTCCATATTCTGCAAGTGGAAGTTATACAGATCCGGCAACAATTAAGTCTGAAGCTATAACAGCAACGGTTTATAATGATAGTTCTCCATATTCATCTCCTGTTTACGAAACTTCCCCTTTAAACAGAGTACTTGAAAAGTATGGTCCGGGAGCGAATTGGCGGAGTAACGGAAAATCTGTAGAAAGTGCATTTTATACGAATGATAAAGATCTTAAAAGCTTGAAATGTGCTTATTATTATGTCACTTCAGATAACAAGCTGGTGAAATCCAGTATTTATGATAATGGCCAGCTTTATGTAACCCGTACCATGGATGAAGATGGGTATGAATCATTTGAGTTTAAAAACAAACTAGGACAAGTAATTCTTACTCGTCAGAAGAATGATTTAGAATACTATGATACTTACTATGTTTATGATGATTTTGGAAATAGATGTTTTGTTTTACCTCCTTCAGCAGCTGCTGGATTACGTGATACTACTTATTCTGATACAGAAAATTTATTGAGAAACTTTGCATATGTTTATCAGTACGATTCCAGAAATCGGTGTATTTATAAGAAATTACCAGGTGCTGATCCTATCTATATGATTTATGATAAAGCAGATCGTCTGATTTTTAGTCAGGATGGAGAACAACGTAAAAAAACGCCTCAGGAATGGAGTTTTAATATCCCGGATGTATTTGGACGTACTGTATTAACCGGTATTTGTAAGAACTCATTGGTATATACTGCTGACCCATTGAAAGGTGTTTTTGTAAAAGCCGATTGGGCAAAGACCGCAACAGCATATAAAGGATATAATATTTTGGCTGGAACCTTTACATTATCTTCTCCAACAATACTGGATGTTAATTACTACGATAGTTATGAATTTATGGATCCTAATGTATCTCAATCTGTTTTTGATTCTAACTTCAAACCGGAATCTGTCACAGGTTATGGTGAACAATATACTCAAGGATATAGCGGACTATTAACAGGAAAGATTACAGCCTTGCTTGATGGCTCTGGTTATCTATATAATGTGATGTATTACGATTACAGAGGGCGTGTGATACAAACCAAAGCAACAAATCATTTAACCGGTGGATACGATAAAGACTATTTCCTTTATACATTTACAGGGAAAATAAAGAAACATCAGCATGTGCAAAGTGCACAAGGCAAAGCAACCCTTACCGAAGTCTATGAAAACTTTTATGATAATGCGGAACGCCTCACAAAAACCACTCATTCACTGAATGGTTCAACTCCGGTTATATTAGCTGAGAATACCTACGATGATATGGGGCGCCTTCAATCAAAGAAACAACACGGAGCAGTAGAAACAACCAATTATGCTTACAACATAAGAAGCTGGTTGAAAGGCATTACTACAACCAATAACCGTTTTAGTGAAACCTTGTACTATAATGAATCGTCCAATGGAAGCATCCCATGCTATAATGGTAATATCAGTGCAATGAACTGGAAAGTACAGAATGATACTCAAAGGGGATACAATTTCCATTACGATGATCTGAGTCGTATTACCGCAGCCGATTATCAAAATAATGATGCCAATACAGACAAGAATTATTCAACTACCTATGCGTACGATAATATGGGTAATATAAAGTACCTGACAAGATACGGCTTGTCTGCTAAACCATCAACCTTTGGAATGATAGATAACCTGACACTGAATTACAATGGAAACCAGCTGAGTAGTGTAACAGACGCATCAACGAGTGAACCGTCATACTCCAGAGCATTTAACTTTGTAAAGGCCAGTGTCGGCACTCCTGAATATACTTACGATGCCAATGGTAATTTAACAAGAGATTCTCACAAGAAAATAGCAAAAATTCAATACAATTTACTAAATTTGCCAAGTGCGTTACAATTTACCGAAGGGCATACTTCTGAGTATCTATATGATGCAGCGGGAGTGAAACGAAAAGTAAAACAAGTAACTACTACCGAGAATCTGTTGGTGCCAATGGGAAGCATGCTTCCTGTTCCCGCAGATAAAGTATCAGTAACAACCCAGACGGATTATTGCGGTAATGTGATCTATGAAAACGGAGTTCTGAGCAGAATACTTATTGATGGCGGGTATATAACAATGAGTGGCACAACACCCACTTATCATTATTATATTCAGGATCATCAGGGAAACAACCGTGTAGTATTCAATCAAAGTGGAACAGTTGAGCAAACCAATCATTACTATCCGTTCGGAATGACATTTGGTGAAGGAATTGATAATTCTGATAACAGATACAAGTACAATGACAAGGAATTAGATCGGATGCATGGTTTAGATTTGTATGATTATGGTGCACGACATTATGATGCTGCTATTGGGAGATGGGGTGTGATTGATCCTTTGGCGGAGAAATATTATTCTATCTCACCTTATATTTATTGTGCTAATAATCCTATTAGATTTATTGACCCAACAGGGATGGATTGGGTTTCTAGGGTTGTAGATGGTGTAACTGAAGTATACTATGATAGAGAAGTTTATTCTCAAGATGATGTCAATGAAAAGTATGGAGAAAAAGGAGGAGTAACTCATCTAACAAATGGCTCTACTCTGACAGTTTACGATGCTGATGGAAATATGAAATCTCAATATACATTTATGAATGATAGTAAGGAAAATAAGTATGGTACTGTAACAGATAAAAATGGAAATACTTTGGACAATACTCTAATAACTTATGGCGGTAATTACACAATTTTTGGAACTAGTGACTATAGTGTCAACGCGGAAACTCTTCATAAAAATCTGATGGGTACTAGTTATACAGGACCTGATAATCCACAAGATTATAGAGGCCTAGATTCATATCAGTATAAACCACGAAATGCTAGTGAATATCCGTCCATTCAACATGATAAAGAATACGATAATTTGCAAGCAAGTGGGATTTTAGGAGCGTTTTTTGATATAAGCACACTTGATGCTGATAAGCGATTAGTTGAACGTAATAAAAAAATAGCGGCTGATCCGTCTATTCCCCAAAAAGATAGGAACAGAGCAGCTAAAACAGCGACAGCTTTCAGCTACATTTCGTCATTTAAGATGATGATTCTACTTATGAGTGCCATGCCATAACAATTTAATAACCATTTAAAATGAAACATAGTATTTTATTATTAATGCGAATCAGTATTTAAACTCTGATTCATTGTTTTAAAAAATTAGATAAATGAATGCGATGGCAATTTTGCCCATCGTATGTACTAAAAGTCCAGATGTAGATCTGACTTTGATCGCTCTTTGAATATTTGTTTTCTCATTCAGCCAGTTGAAAAATGATTCTATGGGCTGCCTGACCTTTGAAACAGCAGTAGAGAATAAATCTCTACTTGCTTTCTCTTTTTGGGTAATAACTGGAGGTTCTCCTTTAATTGCTTTCACGGGAGTAAGCATCGTTACTTCTTGCTCTTGTTGCTTTTCTCCCCAGAACGGGAAGTCTGAATATATCTTATCAGCAAAGATATCTCTGTTTGCCAGACAATCAGCGGCTTCTCTTTTGAGAACGGTCAGATCATTTTCTTCAGCAGATGACAGGATAATCATTTCAGGGAACGGTATTGTCCCTTCTCTGCGGAAAGCTAACGTATGAAGTTTGATTCCGAAATAATACATGTTCTTTGTAGAACAGTATCCTTTGGTCGTAATTTCAGTAGCCACTTTCCCTGTTTTATTTTTTCCTGCACAAGTGATAATAGGCATGGAGTCAATAAGTGACGTCATAGAATCGCAATCAGCTGGTTTAAAGAATGTAATGAGTTGTCTCACTAGTTCATTAATAGCTCCACTCATTAGATTCAGCCGATAGTTGAAGGTCTGATAGGAAGGTAGATTAGGGAACCATGAGAGCAAATATTCTTTTGTGAATGTATATATCTCTTTGATGCTGAAGTACCGCTGGAATGCTCCACTGAACAGGTATACAGTAAGTAGTTCCTCATCAGTGAATACTGGACTGGCATTATTACTGAATCTCTGGCAATAGAACTTCAGTGAAGACTGGTAAACATCGCAGATATACATATATATTTTTATAAGTTTTAGCTCTTTCTCTTTGGGAATCATAATTAGAAAAATGAGTGGTTTTATTCTTCTAATATACTGATTTTCAAGGAGATTAAGAAATAAAATAATGAGATAATTAACTGAATAACAACATTTTAACCAACTGGATCAGCTGGTGATTTCAACTACTGATTCGCATTATTATTTCTTTTGTTTTTTATTTCTTCTTGTGATTTAATTATATCTGGATCTTATCCTCATTCAGAGAACTATATATTTGATATTTCTCGAGAGAAATTGATAACTAAAATTAAAGAGTTCAAAGACAGGAATCATGTTTATAAAGTAATGACAACATTTGAAAATGGAGAAAAAGGAGAACTGCCAGATGGAATGAACCCTCAAGATACCTCAAGTGTATTCTATGGTTGTTTTTTCTATATACCTAGTTTGCAAACAACTGTAAACTGTGTTGTTAATATGAGTAAAGAAATACCAACAAGTCCAACATTAATACAATTAGTTGGTATGACTAAATCAAAAAATATGGGAAATTGGAAGAGAATAAATACAAAAGATCTATCAAAAAGTGAAAATGTTCAAATAAAGAGAGCATTCGAGAGCCAGATATTAAATAAGCTTGGTGCTTGGAAAAGAAACTAATATTTTACACAATAGTTAACTAAAATTTTGCGTCGATTTATACAACTAGAATAGAAAATTCGTTGGTTTCTCTTGGAACTACTCTTTCTGTTTCTCTCAATATATTTGGAAAATACTTGGCGATTATTGAGATAATGTGATCTATGAAAACGAAACTCTCAGCAGAATACTTGTTGATGGTGGCTATATAACAATGAGTGGTACAACGCCCACTTACCATTACTATATTTAGGATCATCAGGGAAATAATCGTATGATATTCAATCAAAGTAGAACAGTTGAGCAAACCAATCATTACTATCCCTTTGGGGTGACTTTCGGTGAAGGAATTGATAATTCTGATAACAGGTATAAGTATAATGACAAGGAACTTGACCGAATGCATGGTTTGGATTGGTATGATTACGGAGCTAGGATGCAGACTGGTATGAATTTTACTACAATAGATCCTTTGGCTGAGAAATATTATTCTATTTCACCATATGCGTATTGCGCTGATAATCCAATGAAATTTGTGGATAAAGAAGGCAAATATATAGACATTTGGTATCCAGGTAAAAATGGAATTCCTACAAGTTTTAGATTTGATGGAAATAATGGTACCCAAGCTCCTAATAACAGTTATGTACAAGCCGTTATTAAATCTTATAATTATGACGTGAGTAATGGAGGAGGCGATAATCTAAAAGAAGCTGCTACAAATAGCAATTTGACAATAAATGTTGCACCTTCATGGTCGGGGTCTAATAAGGAAGATTATTATAGTTGGAGTGAGAATATAGTTCATTGGGATACAAATACAGCTTTACGATTTGGAGGAGGAAAATTATCCATCTCTCCTGCTACAATATTAGAACATGAAATGGCTCATGCTATTGCTGCAAATAAAGACTTAGCAGGCTATTTAAAGAGACTTGGTTGTTATGTACTGAATTATCAAAATGCCGAAGAACAACGTGTAATGCAAGGTCCAGAAAGAAAAATAGCTATAAAAAATAAAGAAATAAAACCAAATCAACAAAGAATAGATCATACTGCTGGAGATCTTTATCCTGTTGGAAATTCGACTTCAACAACGCCTAACTACGTCGGGAATAATATAAATAGTATTATATACTTCTTTGTATCGCAAAATCCAAATATTGTTGTTAATTACAAATAATTATATTCAATAGTTCGTTAATAAAATAGTCTCGAGCTATGCTGCAATAGCAGCAAACTCAATGAGTTCTTTGAATAGTTTGTCATTTAATCTCTTGTTTGGTCTAATGCCAGACGCGCAAATAAATCTTTGAAGCAGGAATGTGTTGTGCATCATAGTTTTAAGTGAAGCCATCGAAAAGTTTACACCCTTTTCTTTAGCAACGATCTTTGCCACATTCACCGCTGTTAATGATGCATTAAAATTAAACTTCAGTTTGGATAGGTTCCTTGCCTGGCACTGGTTTAATCCGGCAAACTGCTTGGCATCTCTAAAATTGAACTCAATCTGGAAACGGGTACGATATGTTTCTATTACATCTTTACCCGAAAGATTAATATCGGTAGAGAAATAGAGTTTATGTTTTTTCCCGTTATCAAAAAACCAGACTACAAGTTTTACCATTTGTTTCAAGGATTTGGAATATGCTATTGTGGTATAAAGATAGCCTTTGTCTATATGTAATAAATTGATCTTCTCAAACCTATTTAAATCTAAGTTGGCAAAATCAATTTTGCTATCATATAGCTTTGGTCGTCCTCTTTTGCCTGTAGGTTGTTGCGTGGTTGGATAAAACAGAACAGCATCATCACGGAAACGGGAAATTAGATGGAATCCGAGTTTGGCAAGCCCATCAGTGAAGTTTTTCTTGGAGAAGTAGGCATCTGCAACAATGTGCCTTGTGACTTTCTGCAGTTTAGTCGCTTTTTCTTCAAGAACACCCAAATACCAGTTTATAAGGTTTCCATCATAATTTCCAAGAGTTATAGAATCAGGTGTTTGAACAGCCTCTAAGGATATACAATCCTTATTGTCGACATCAATCAGGCCTATTCCTAAAATCTCTAGTCCTCGTCTTGCCGCACCTGCACAGCCAGACCAGAAATAACCAATCCATGGAGTCTGTTTACCGGATTTGGAGATATAGCTTGGGTCAACAGCTATGGCTTTCCTTGTTCCAGTCAGAATCCTTCTTGAAAGAGACAAGTTGAATGAAAGCCAGTCAAATTCCTTGGCTGAATTCATTCTAAAGCGTTGCTCACAGGAGTGGCTGTATCTTCCTAGCTGAAGATAATTTATTCGTTGAGGTATTACCATATACAATAATAATGTTTCAATAATAAATTCTTTGAAACTTTTGTTTAACTTTGTTTCCACTTCAGAAAGAACATCCTTACAGATATCCATATATTGGTTAAGTATGCTTGATTTTGTCATATTCTTTATAGTGTCGAATACTATAAAAGTACTAAAAATCAGCGACTTAACCAATTGCATCTATGACAAAATCCAATTATAATCCATTGTTTTACAAGAGTTTAATTAATTATTTAACGGAGTATTGTATATTATGAAATGCATTAAATTATTTATTTGTTTTTTGATATTTATCTTTTTAAGCTGTCAGAATAAGAGTGTGAAAAGAATAGACATAAAATATCAAAATTACGCTATCGAAACTATTGTTGGACCTAAATGGGAAGAAGTTATAAATGATGAACATCCAGAACTCTTAGTAAAAAGCTCGATTACTAATGAAAAAGTTTGTGATTCCATAATATGCCTAGTAAATAACCTCAAACCAATGAAAAAAGGAACAATCCCTGATGAGTGTGAGCCTTATATGCAATGTATAATACATTTTCCTGATGGACATTCTTCTGTTCTTCTTTTAGGTGATTATTATAATACTTTGGACAGCGTTGCAATGATAGATAATGACACATTAGTTAAAATGATTCGTAAATATTCAGGTTATAATCATCCGCCAATGTATTAAGACGATGATTTGCAACTAAACAACACGGAGCAGTAAAAACCACCAATTATGCATATAACATACGGAGCTGGCTGAAAAGTATCAGTACTGCCAATAACCGCTTTAGTGAAGCCTTGTATTACAATGAATCATCCAATGGTAGCATTCCATGCTATAATGGCAATATCAGTGCGATGAACTGGAAAGTACAGAACGATACTCAAAGAGGATACAATTTTCATTACGATGACCTGAGTCGTATTACCGCAGCCGATTATCAGAATAATGATGCTAATACCGGCAAAAATTATTCAACTACCTATGTGTATGATAATATGGGTAATATGAAGAACCTGAGAAGATATGGTTTGTCTGCTAAACCATCAATCTTTGGAATTATAGATGATTTGGCGTTGAGTTACAATGGGAACCAGTTAAGTAGCGTAACAGATGCATCAACGGGTGAACCGTTATACTCAGGAGCATTTAATTTTGTGAAAGATACTTTGAAGACGACCGAATATACTTATGATGCCAATGGTAATTTAACAAGAGATTCTCACAAGAAAATAGCAAAAATTCAATACAATATATTAAATTTGCCAAGCGCGTTGCAATTTACCGAGGGGCATACTTCAGAGTATCTTTATGATGCTGCAGGAGTGAAACGGAGAGTAAAACAAGTAACTACTACTGAGAATCTGTTGGTACCAATGGGAAGTATGCTTCCTGTTCCTGCTGATAAAGTAGCAGTAACAACTCAGACAGACTATTGCGGCAATGTGATCTATGAAAACGGAATCCTTAACAAGATACTGGTTGATGAAGGTTATATAACGATGAACGGTACAACGCCCACTTACCATTACTATATTCAGGATCATCAGAGAAATAACCGTGTAGTATTCAATCAAAGTGGAACAGTTGAGCAAACCAATCATTACTATCCGTTCGGAATGACATTTGGTGAAGAAATTGATAATTCTGATAATAGGTATAAGTATAATGACAAGGAATTGGACCGGATGCATGGGTTGGATTTATATGATTATGGTGCTAGAATGCAGGATGGGATGCGGTTTACTACAATAGATCCTTTGGCAGAGAAGTATTATTCTATTTCGCCGTATGCTTATTGTGCAGGGAATCCGATGAATAGAATTGATTTGAATGGAGATAGTGTTACTGTTTTAAATCTTGGGACAGGGAAAAATCAACATATGGCTATTCTTATTCAGAATAAAAATGGAAAGTGGCAATATTATTCTGTAAATGGAGATAATGAATATTTTTCTGGTAAGTTTACTGGTGGTAGAGAATCTGATGATCTAGCTGTAGGTGAGTTTAATAGTCCTCAAGAATTTATGAATAGTTACTACAATCAAAAAGGTGACGAAACGGATAATACAAAAAATTCATATGGTTACTCAGAAGGTTTTATTATACCTACAAGTAAAAAACAAGATAAAGTAATTAAAGAAAAATTTATTGATATAAGTAAAAATGAAGAATATAGTTTAAATCCGTTAGCGCCCAATCATTGTGCAACTACTGTTCAACGAAGTTTAAATCAAGCAAACATAGAAACACGTGAAGCGGAGATCAGAATGGTAACTGATAGGCAACATGGTGAAATATATGAAGTAAAAACTAAAAGAAACCCTTATCTACCAAGTAATGCATTTAAAGCTATAATTAAAAATAATCCCAATGGTAAATATATCAGGAAAACGAAATAATATTAGATGTAAAATGGATGGCTTTGTAAAATACACTATCCCATATTGGGTATTACAATCATTGATAATGTTTTTTTCATCTGGATTTGGATTCTTTACAATAGCATTGAGCCTTATCTTATTTATAATATGTATTTTGAAGGTATTCATAAAGAGTAAGCTATTCCAAATAACTTACTCAATTATTTTGATTATATATTCAATTGTATTTTCTATCATGGCTATAATATTATTACTTTTTTTTCAACAGGATTATTACTTAATAACTATTTTTGCAATGATTGGAATACTTAATTTCATCATATCAATAATAACTTTAACTTCAATAGTAAGAGAGTGAAAGCTTTGTTGCCTTTGATCGTTTATAAAGCTAATTTTATAGGAGAATTACACTTTATCTATTTTTCTGTATTTTAATGTGAATGAGTACAAAACTAGCCATTTTATATTCCAGTTAAAAATGGATTAGGATTTGCTGCTACCTATTATGTATACAATGATTTGGGAGATAAATGATTTGTACTTCCTCCTTCGGCTGCTGACGGATTAACAGATAAGACGTATAGCGGAGCAGAAGATGCCTTGACAAAGTTTGCGTACATCTACCAATATGATTCCAGAAACCGATGTGTCTATAAGAAATTTTCCGGGGCAGATCCAATTTATATGAAATTAATTAGTATTCAATTATTAAAATTATTACATAGATGAAAAATTGTTATTTAATATTTATCTTCTTAATTATTTGGGGATGTAATGAGAAAAAGAATAATAGTCCAGGTCTTCGTTATGCCAATAGAGATTATCGAAATGAATTAAGAGAACTGCCTCCATTTTTAGTTGCACATTTCCCAAAAGAAATAGATCATTTGCCAATTACTAGTGTAATAACAACCGACACTACTAGTCGATGCATTTACTATATGCTTTTTGAGTATGGAAAAGATAAAGTTTCCAAATTGAAGAAACAAATTGGAAAAAAATATTTAGCAAAATATGAACCGTCCGATAGTTGTCTTACCATAGTAAAATTAGAGGCAATAAGAAGTATGTCTGATGATAAAACTTCTTATGACAATATTTATATAAATAAAAAATATTATTACCCTTTACCTTTTTTTGAAACATTTGATAACTCGGCACCAGGAGATGTTATTAAAACAGAAGATATATATTCAAACAATACAAAATGTGGGCTGTCAAGAGATTTTTTAATTTATATATTAGATTCAAAACCGGGTCATTATTGGAAGGGGCTGTATCCGTTAAATTATATGCCTGTAGATTGGAAAAATGGATATTCAAAAGGGATATGTATAAATGAGAAAAAGAGCATAATTATTTATTGGGGGTTAATTTGGTAACTTGAAAGAATTAGGAATGTTTTATATGTTGATAAAGATGAATAGACGTTGTTTAGTTGTATTGATTGTTTTTACTAGCTTTTAGTTGTACTAAGAATCAAGAGCAAATTATTTCAGATTCGATCAATATATTCCGAAGACTTCGATGTCAACTGGATAATAGAACTGTTAAGTATTTCTAAATGAATGTTTAAATGTAAAAATATTGATATATTTATATTGTAAATTTCCATTAGAAAGTAACGAAATGTATTAATTCAAGTTAGCTATTCCATTTATAAAGATAGTATTATGAAATTTATTGAGATTATTGTTTGTTTTCTGGCATTAAATTTTCTGGGCTGTAAGAGTAAGGGCGAGAAAAGAATAGATATAAAATATCAAAATTATGCTATTGAGACAGTGTCTGGTCCTAAATGGGAAGACGTTATAAATGGTAAACATCCAGAACTCTTAGTAAAAAGCTCGATTACTAATGAAAAAGTTTGTGATTCCATAATATGCCTAGTAAATAACCTCAAACCAATGAAAAAAGTAACAATCCCTGATGAGTGTGAGCCTTATATGCAATGTATAATACATTTTCCTGATGGGCATTCTTCTGTTCTTCTTTTAGGTGATTATTATAATACTTTGGACAGCATTGCAATGATAGATAATGACACATTAGTTAAAATGATTCGTAAATATTCTGGTTATAATCATCCGCCAATGTATTAAGATGATAATTTGCAACTACTGGATGATTCTCTATGATGCTGTTGGTGTGAAGAGAAAAGTGAAAACAAATAACAAACCTATTGGAAGAGTTAAATATGTACTAATTTAATTCCGGCAACAGGTGAAAATAAAGAATATGGAAATAAAATTCTTATTATATCTCAGCTTAGTCCTTCTTTTAAGTTACTCTTGCTCTTCAAAAAGAGAGGGTATTTATATTGCTGATTTGCCTAAATACGAAAACGAGGAAGGGTATAAATCTTTATATATTGTTGATACGATTAAAATAGAAGAGCCTATCCGGGTTTTTACAAAAAAAGGATATCAGTTCATAATGGAGAGGAAAGTGTTTGAATCATACAATGGGAAAGAAGAGTTCTTTTTCAATCATTCAGGCGTTTTTCTTATGGAAACAGACTTGCCGATGGCTTTGCCAAGCAGTGTTTTCTCAAAATATGCACATGGATCTGACTGCCTTGAATATGCAGTGTTGTCATCTAAAAAGAAGGAAGGCGTAAACAATATTTATTCAATTAGAAAATCCCCAGATTATTTTCTAATTATTTTAATTAGAGGCGATTATTATAATGAGGTATATACGGGAATCGATGGACCTCCTACTCTGGATATAAAAACAAATAAATTTTCTTATTATAGGGTTGCCATTCCATGTTGCAAAAATGAAGGTCATTAGATTCAATACGATAATGGTGATAAGAATAAATAATTATGGGAAAAAATATTATATAATAGCCATAATAAGTTTCATAGCAATGACATCATGTTTTGAGTCTCTTTGATAACTTTATTGTCTGTTATTTCGTTGGATTTCTATAGAAATATAAATTCTATAGGTGTATCAGTTTTCATTATGGGAAAACATATAGATTGGATCGGCCTATTGAAGCTTTGGTTATTATAAAATAGTAAAATGTAATTAGATGTACTATTATAATCAAAAAATGATTTGGTTCGAGTGTTATATTCTATGCACGCAAAAAATGAAAAGTATTATTCTAAATAAAACAGCTAACGACTAAATAAGTAAATATTGATGAAAGCAAAAACTAAAATAGTTGTAATATATATAGTTAATATTATTTTAAGTATTCCTATTCTGTTGATACTATTTATATCTTCATGGTTTACTCTTGCCACACCCTACATGTTGAAAGATAAAGTGTTTAATTATCCTATGGAGTATTTGGGAGAAAAGTTACTAGGTGATTTTGTAATAATATTAATCAGTATTTTAATTTTATGGCTTTTAAATTTGCTGTTAGAATATTTATTTTCTATTAAGATCAGTAAAATTAGAATTATAATGTATCAGCTTTTAATTTACATCTTACTATCAATGTTATTTATAATTGATAGTATGATTCATATATATAACTATGTACCTAAGCAATATGGATGTTGATGAGGTAATAGGGTAAGAAACTGTTTATTAAATCATATATCTTACGAGATATAATTTTGAACGATAATTGGATAATAAGAAAAAGGGAGTAGGACCTAATGCGGTTGAGATTGAGCAATAAAGGAGACTCCTAAATCTAGACTGAAGGTAGAAATAATCAAATATTGCCATGAAAAAGATATTAATAATTCTGGTTTTTGCTTCTATGTCATGTATAACAATTGATGCAAGAGCTCAAACACTTGATCCTGAAATATATAAAAAAATTAAAGACTATTATTCTTTGATAGGAGTCAAGATTGATGTTGCATCTGAGAAAGAATTGGAAGAGAAGATAGTAATAAGAGAATTGGTAGAAGGTTTAAACTCAAATCAAATCTCAATGTATTCATTTAGTTCAGAAGGTACTGGTGCCCCATTTGATATAATTGTTGTTGAAAATGACAGTGTTGAGATATATGAAATAGAAATAATAAATACTCTCCTTCGCCGTGTTATAGATATGTCTTTAAAATATAGTGATGTTTCAACTAATAAAAAGGATATTAAGTGGATAGATGAGATCCTGAGGTTGAACCAACAGGCTTTACACGAAGCTCATCATGATGACTGGGTCACAGAAGTAAGACGAGGAAAATATACTTATATAGTTCGTCTTGAAATGCTTAAACATAGTTTACATAAATAATTAGTTAAAGACTTTTGCATAGAAGACAACATCAGTATGATTATAATGGAAAAAAAATAGAGAAGATCCCAATTATGAAGATAACAAATAAAGAGATCGAAGCTGTATCTCAACTGGAAGCTTTCCAACGCTATGAATATTTTATAAAACGAGTTGCAGACTCTGAAAGAATGTACACCCTTGTTGATGACAATGGAAATTTTGCAATAGCAGATGTTGAAAGCAGTGCTGTTTTATCAGTTTGGTTTGCTTCTGAGTTTGCGGAGAACAATGCAGTTGATGAATGGGGAAGTTTTTCTGTTAAAGAGATAACTGTTGAAGAATTTGAAGAGGATATAATTGACATGATTGAAAAAAACAATTGGTTAATAAATGTTTTCTCTATTAAAGGTAAATCTGGATTTGTAGTCAATATTAATGAATTTGCGAAAGACCTTAGTGCTGAAATGTAGAAATACAAATATATTTTATGGTGATATAAGAAGGAGAAAAGAGCTTTTGTTTTTAATCGAAGGAACAGATCGGATTTATATGATTATTGGGCACAGTGGTATTTTATTATTAGTATGTTTGTTAAAATTATTACATAAATGAAAAATTGTTATTTAATATTTATCTTCTTAATTATTTGGGGATGTAATGAGAAAAAAAATAGTGGTCCAGGCCTTTGTTATGCCAATAGAGATTATCGAAATGAATTAAGAGAAATGCCTCCATTTTTAGTTGCACATTTCCCAAAAGAAATAGATCGTTTGCCAATTACTAGAGCAATAACAATTGACACTACTAGCCAATGCATTTACTATATGCTTTTTGAATTTGGAAAAGATAAAGTTTTAAAATTGAAAAAACAAATTGGAGAAAAATATTTAGCAAAATATGAACCGTCCGATAGTTGTCTTACCATAGTAAAATTAGAGGCAATAAGAAGTATGTCTGATGATAAAACTTTTTATGACAATATTTATATAAATAAAAAATATTATTACCCTTTACCTTTTTTTGAAACATCTGATAACTCGGCACCAGGAGATGTTATTAAAACAGAAGATATATATTCAAACAATACAAAATGTGGGCTGTCAAGAGATTTTTTAATTTATATATTAGATTCAAAACCGGGTCATTATTGGAAGGGGCTGTATCCGTTAAATTATATGCCTGTTGGTTGGAAAAATGGATATTCAAAAGGGATATGTATAAATGAGAAAAAGGGCATAATTATTTATTGGGGGTTAATTTGGTAACTTGTATATAGGATATTTATGTAGAATTACTATAACAAATGTATAATGATATAGTTTAACCAATAACCTTTCTTGTATTATAATGTGAATGAGTACTAAAACTCACCACTTAATTGCTTTTTTTCGTACCTTTGCGCCCGAAAACAGATAGTAATTTAAATAATTAATAGTATGAGCAAGAAAGCCCTTTTAATGATTCTTGATGGTTGGGGAATTGGAAACCAATCAAATGCAGATGTTATCTTTAACACTCCCACTCCTTACTGGGATTATTTAGTAAAAACATACCCAAACTCTCGCCTGGAAGCTAGTGGTGAGAACGTTGGATTGCCTGACGGACAGATGGGTAACTCTGAAGTGGGTCACTTAAATATTGGTGCAGGACGCGTTGTTTACCAGGATTTGGTGAAAATAAACAAGGCTTGCCGTGAAAATACAATTATGCAGAATCCTGAAGTGGTTGCTGCTTTTACTTATGCAAAGGAGAACGGTAAGTCTGTTCACCTTATGGGGCTGGCTTCAGACGGTGGTGTGCACAGTTCTCTTGATCACCTTTTCAAACTGACTGAAATAGCAAAAGAATATGCTATTGAAAATACATTTATCCACTGTTTCATGGATGGTCGTGATACTGACCCAAGAAGTGGTAAAGGTTTTATTGAACAACTGGATGCTCAGTGCAAGAAGACTACAGCTAAGATTGCTACAATCATTGGCCGTTATTATGCAATGGACCGCGACAAACGTTGGGAACGTGTGAAAGAGGCTTATGATTTGTTGGTTAACGCAACAGGTAAGAAAGCTGATTGCATGGTTTCTGCTATGCAGGAGTCTTACGATGCTGATGTTACTGACGAGTTCATCAAACCAATCGTTAATGCTGGTGTAGACGGAAGAATTAAGGAGGGCGATGTAGTTATCTTCTTTAACTATCGTAATGACCGTGCTAAGGAACTTACTGCAGTGCTTACTCAACAGGATATGCCTGAGGCTGGAATGAAGACTGTACCAGGATTACAATATTATTGCATGACTCCTTATGATTCTTCTTTCAAGGGTGTTCATATCTTGTTTGACAAGGATAACGTTCAGAATACTTTGGGTGAATATCTTTCTTCTCAGAAGAAAACTCAGCTTCACATTGCTGAAACTGAAAAGTATGCTCACGTTACTTTCTTCTTTAATGGTGGACGCGAAACTCCGTTTGAAGGTGAAGAGCGTGTATTGATTAACTCTCCGAAAGTGGCTACTTACGACTTGAAACCGGAAATGAGCGCTTACGAGGTGAAAGATGCTTTGGTGGCTGAAATCAACAAGAATAAATTCGATTTTATCGTAGTGAACTATGCTAACGGTGACATGGTAGGCCACACTGGTGTTTACGAAGCTATCCAGAAAGCTGTTACTGCTGTAGATAATTGCGTGAAAGAAACTATTGAAGCTGCTAAGGCTAACGGTTACGAAGCAATTATCATTGCCGATCACGGTAATGCTGACAACGCTGTAAACGAAGATGGTTCTGCAAACACTGCTCACTCTTTGAATCCTGTTCCATGTATCTACGTTACAGAAAACAAAGATGCGCAAGTATCTGATGGTCGTTTGGCCGATGTTGCTCCAACTATCCTGAATATCATTGGATTGGATGCACCAAAAGAAATGACAGGTAGCGTACTTATTAAATAATATACAAATGATTCAAATAGACGATACCATCATCAGCCTGGATGTTTTTAAGGAGAAATTCCTGTGCAACCTTGATGCCTGTAAAGGTGAATGTTGCATTGAGGGTGATGCCGGTGCGCCATTGGAAGAGTCGGAGGTAGAACAATTAAAGAAAGTCCTTCCGGTTATCTGGAAGGACCTTTCTCCTGAAGCTCAGGCTATAATAGAAAAGCAGGGTGTTTGCTATAAAGACGAGGACGGAGACCTGGTTACTTCCATTGTAAATGGAAAGGATTGTGTCTTTACTTGTTATGATGAGAAAGGATGCTGCTATTGCGCCATCGAAAAGGCTTATCGTGAAGGAAAGGTTGATTTCTACAAACCTGTTTCCTGTCATCTTTATCCCATCCGTGTGCAGAATTATTCCGAGTTCAGAGCGGTGAATTATCATCGTTGGAGTGTATGCAAGGCGGCTGTTCTTCTTGGAGAAAAGGAGGATGTGCCGGTTTACAAGTTCCTGAAGGAACCTCTTATCCGTAAATTCGGAGAAGATTGGTATACAGAGCTTGAAATTGCGGCTGAAGAACTGAAGGACAGAGGACTGATCTGATTCTAAAATAAAGTGTAATTATGAAAACAGCTATTATCTATCTTTCAAAATACGGAACAACAAAGAAAGTTGCCGGAATGATAGGGGCTCGTTTGACTGATGATGAGGTTACCATGATTGACTTGAATGAGGATCAATCTCCGGATCTTTCTTTTTACGATCGCATTATTGTGGGAAGTTCTGTTTATACAGGCACTGCGAAGAAGAAGTTTAAGGAGTTCCTGGCTGTTAATCATGTGTCGTTGTTCGCTGTCAGAGAAGTGGGGCTCTTTCTTTGTGGAATGGAACCTGATTCTGTGAAACAGCAGGAGGAGATGGATCGTTCTTTTCCCGAAGAGTTACTCCGTCATTCCAAAGTAAGGGGATTTATGGGTGGCGAGTTTCTCCTTGAAAAGATGAACTTCATTGACCGGTTGATAATCAAGAAGCTGATGAAGACTACTACCTCTGTTTCTAACATCAATGAACAGGCAATTGATCTTTTCGTGGAAAAGATGCAAAGCTAAAACAACAATATGCTATAAAAAGAGAGAGAGGCTATTCTAAACAGGAATAGCCTCTCTCTCTTTTGTATGATGAACAATTTATGCGTCAATGTTAGCATAAGTTGCGTTATCTTCAATAAACTCTCTACGAGGACCCACATCTTCACCCATTAGCATAGAGAAAACATAATCAACTTCGGCAGCATTGTCAATATTTACCTGACGTAAAGTTCGCTGGCCTGGATCCATTGTTGTATCCCAAAGCTGCTGAGCGTTCATTTCTCCCAAACCTTTGTAGCGTTGAGTGTGAATAGCGTTTTCAGAACCACCTCCGTAAGTTGCAATAAATTTCTGGCGTTGCTCTTCTGTCCAGCAATATTCTTCAACCTTACCTTTTTTACACAAGTATAATGGTGGGTTGGCGATATAAAGATATCCGTTTTGAATAAGCTGAGGCATAAAGCGGAAGAAGAAAGTCATGATAAGTGTGTCGATGTGAGCACCATCGACGTCGGCATCGGTCATGATTATAATCTTCTTATAGCGTAGTTTTGAAATATTTGCTTCCTGAGAGTCATCTTCTGTACCAATACTTACTCCCAAAGCTGTGTATATATTGCGAATTTCTTCGCTTTCATAAGCTTTATGACGCATTGCTTTCTCTACGTTCAGAATCTTACCACGGAGCGGCAGGATTGCCTGAAATGCACGGTTACGACCTTGCTTGGCTGTACCCCCTGCAGAATCTCCCTCGACGAGGAAAATCTCACATCTATCAGGGTCTTTGTCAGAGCAGTCGGCCAGTTTACCGGGAAGTCCTCCTCCGGACATTGGTGATTTCCGTTGTACCATTTCACGTGCTTTGCGGGCAGCATGACGGGCTGTAGCAGCAAGAATAACCTTGTCTACAATCATTTTGGCTTCTCTTGGATGTTCCTCAAGATAATTAGTCAGAGCTTCACCCACAGCTTGATCTACTGCACCCATTACCTCGTTATTACCTAACTTAGTCTTAGTTTGTCCTTCGAACTGAGGTTCTTGCACTTTGATAGAAATAACAGCAGTTAGTCCTTCACGGAAGTCATCTCCGGAAATTTCTACTTTTAGTTTCTCAAGGAGCTTGGAGTCTTCAGCGTATTTCTTTAGCGTACGGGTCAGTGCGCGACGGAAACCGGCAAGGTGAGTACCACCTTCTATGGTATTGATATTGTTAACATATGAGT
The DNA here is from genome assembly GCF_963678425.1 of uncultured Bacteroides sp. Lineage (NCBI taxonomy): Bacteria > Pseudomonadati > Bacteroidota > Bacteroidia > Bacteroidales > Bacteroidaceae > Bacteroides > uncultured Bacteroides sp. The sequence continues at coordinate 374,128 of NZ_OY782853.1, read as the reverse complement.
GGATATTCTCAGTATAGGAAGTGTTATAAACGATTGCCACTTCTACAGGAGTACCTTGCTTCTCTGTGTTGATGTAGATTACATCGTTGATAAGTTTTTCACGTGAGGAATCAACAAACCGAACAAATTCTTTTAGACCTTCTACTGAGTGAAAAGTTTCGTTCTTGAAACTTCCGTCTTCGTTCTTAACACGAAGATCAGTCAGCGTGATAGTAAGTCCTGCGTTCAGGTATGCGAGTTCACGCATACGGGTTGCAAGAATATCATATTTGTATTCTGTTACAGTAAAGATAGATCCATCCGGGTGGAAAGTTACGCGTGTTCCAGTCTTGTCTGTTGTTCCTACAACCTTAACAGCTTCTTTTGGGATACCGCAGGAATATTCTTGCTGGAATAATTCCCCGCCTCTTGCAACCTGTGCAACCAGTAAGGTTGAAAGGGCATTAACGCAGGATACACCCACACCGTGTAAACCACCGGATACTTTGTAAGAGCCTTTGTCAAATTTACCACCGGCGTGAAGCACAGTCATAACAACTTCAAGTGCTGATTTTTGCTCTTTTTCGTGAAAATCAACTGGGATACCACGGCCGTTATCTTGAACGGTGACGGAATTGTCTTCGTTGATGTAAACTTCTATGTGGTCACAATAGCCTGCCAAGGCTTCGTCGATTGAGTTATCAACAACCTCATATACTAAATGGTGTAAACCTTTTAAACCGGTGTCTCCAATGTACATTGCAGGGCGCTTTCTAACAGCTTCCAGCCCTTCTAGTACCTGAATACTGTCCGCGGAATACATTGAATCATTATTCGCTATTTGTTCTTCAGTCATATTTAATCTGTAATTATTTAAACAAAGCAAATATAGTGATTTTAATTGGTTCCTGCCACTTTAATTTGCCTAATTTTCACCTCGTTACGCTTTTTTATTTAGCTTTCCAGGCCATATACACATACACAAAAGGCCGGATAAATAACCCGACCTTATAGATATATAAAGAATGTACTTTAATTCTCTGTATTAAGCAAGCTTGTTGATGTAAACAGCTAATTTAGACTTTAAGTTGTTAGCCTTATTCTTATGAATAACGTTTGTTTTTGCTAACTTATCGACCATTTTAGTAACACTTGGATACATTGCTGTAGCTTCTGACTTATCAGTAGTAGCACGAAGTTTTCTTATAGCATTTCTCATGGTCTTACCATAATATCTGTTATGAAGTCTTTTCGTCTCAGCTTGTCTAATTCTCTTGATTGATGATTTGTGATTTGCCATTTTTTCCGACTAATCTTTTAATTCTTTGAATTTATATTTTTAACTTTGTAGCCCGTGGGGGAGTCGAACCCCCCTTTCTAGAATGAAAATCTAACGTCCTAACCGATAGACGAACGGGCCATTGTGGTCAAACATTTGTTGTTTGGCAATCAATGTATTTCCTGATTGCGGATGCAAAGATAGAGACTATTTTTGAATCTGCAAAATATTCCGGCAAAAAAGTTTTCTAGATTTTGCCTGATAGCTTTATTTATGGAGCTTTATCCTCTGATTATCAACTTTATAAATGCGCTATTTTTTTTATATTTTTCTTTTCCTGATTTTATGTAAACCATAAATTTGTAGTTCTATTCTTTTTTTTGTAGCTTTGTTTTTCTAAATTAAAAGTAAGGAACAGAAGTGAATTATGCTGCAAAAAACCATTGGAATTGTTCTTTATTCTATTAAATACAATGATACTTCTAATATTGTAGAGATATATACTGAGTTGTCCGGGCGGGCTTCTTTTCTGGTGAATCTTCCCCGGTCAAAGAAATCAGCAGTAAAATCAGTTCTCTTTCAGCCTCTTTCAATTATTGAACTGGAAGCTGATTATCGCCCGACTTCTAATCTTCATCGTGTGAAGGAAGCCAAATCTTATTATCCATTCTCTTCACTACCATATGATCCGTATAAATCTGCTATCGCTCTTTTTATTGCAGAGTTTCTTTATCGTGCGATTCGGGAAGAGGCTGAGAACCGCCCTTTGTTTGCTTATTTGGTTTATTCTATTCAATGGCTTGATGAACAGGATAAAGGTTATGCCAACTTTCATTTAGTATTTCTTATGCGCCTTTCCCGCTTCTTAGGACTTTATCCGAATCTGGAGGATTATCACGATGGAGATTATTTTGATTTGCTGAGCGCTTGTTTCACGGCAAGAAAACCATTCCACAATTCGTTTATTGAACCGGATGATGCTTCAAAGCTGGTAACTATAATGCGTATGAACTATGATACCATGCATCTTTTTGGGATGAATAGGGTAGAACGTAGCCGCTGTTTACTTATTATAATTGATTATTACCGGCTTCATTTACCTGAGTTTCCAGCTTTAAAATCACTTGACATCTTAAAAGAATTATTTGATTAATCCGGTTTGTATGTCCTCCATCGGGGGATAGAGCTCTGTGCATCCAGATGTAAGGGTACGGTAACCTGGATGAAGAAGAGAGGTATACCGGAGTATGGGAGAATAATTATGGCTGAAAGAATAGTTGTGTGTGACTGGGAATAATTGGCTGCGTTACATTGCAAAAAGGTGCATAACTTTTTTTGAGAAGTTACGCACCTTTTAAATATTGTAGCTAGTTGTTTATCTGCGTTTGAGCAATTTGGACAACTTTTTCGCTTTTTAGGTTCTTGTAAAGGTAAAGTCTTATGCTAACAATTCCTTAACAAGAGCAGAGATTGCACGTCCTTCAGCTAATCCTGCAAGTTTTTTAGATGCTACACCCATTACTTTACCCATGTCTTTAGCACTTGTAGCTCCTGTTTCTGCAATAATTGCTTTAATGGCAACTTCCAGTTCTTCAGGGCTCATTTGTTTAGGAAGATAAATTTCCATAACCTTAACCTGAGCTAATTCTACGTCTGCAAGATCCTGACGATTCTGGCCAATAAAGATTTCAGCAGAATCTTTTCCTTGCTTTACAAGCTTTTGGATGATTTTTAATGCTGCTTCGTCAGATAAAATATCGTTTGCTCCCGGAGCAGTTTTAGCTTCTATAAAATATTTCTTCACGTTTCTAAGTGCTTCCAGTTTCACTTTATCTTTGGCTTTCATTGCCTCTTTGATATTTTCGCTGACTCTTTCAAATAAATCCATAATATGTTCTTTTTAAATTAGAAACTTATAATTGTACTGCCATCTTCCGTTTCTGGAACAATAACAGTTTCATTTGCAACAGCTTTACTCTTGATCTTTTCTAGAGTAGCTTTGTCACGTTGGTAAGTAGGGGAGGTCTCTATAGCCGAAATAATCTCCTCATTGTCTAAATCCTCAGGGTTGAAAAGATAGATGTGGCGACGTTTTTTATGTGCTTTTGCTCCTCCTTTGAGGGCGTCTTCACCATAGGTGTCTCGGATACGTCGGCGGTTTTCTTCCTCTTTCTCTTCCAGCAGAACCAAGCGCTCTTCCTCTTCCTGCGTTCTTTTGGTAATTACTTCATCCATACCCGGTACATTCTTTATACCAAAGCCGGTTGCCAGAACAGTGACCTTGACTCTATTTCCCAATATATCGTCTACTGCGACACCCCAGATCACTTCCACGCCTTTTTCGAACTTACTCATAAACTCATGGACTTCGTTCATCTCTTCCATCATCAGTTCAGATTGTTCACAGAAAGAAACGTTGAGCAGTACTTTCTTAGCGTTGAAGATATCGTTGTTGTTCAGTAATGGCGAGTGAAGAGCATCTTCAATAGCTTTGCTCACACGATTTTCGCCTTCCCCTAAACCGGTACTCATAATTGCTACTCCACCGTTCTTGAGAATTGTATTCACATCCGCAAAATCAAGATTCACTTTACCCCTCATTGTAATAATTTCAGCAATACTCTTTGCTGCAATTGAAAGTGTATCATCGGCTTTGCCGAATGCATTCATGAAGGTGAGATCAGAATAGATCTCTCTTAAACGCTCGTTATTGATAACAAGCAAGGCATCTACATGCTTGCTTATCTGTTCTACTCCATCAAGTGCCTGAATAATTTTCTTTTCACCTTCGAAAAGGAAAGGAATGGTGACAATACCCACAGTGAGTATGTCCATTTCCTTGGCTGTTTTTGCAATGACAGGTGCGGCACCGGTTCCGGTTCCTCCACCCATTCCTGCTGTAATGAAAACCATTTTTGTTCCATCACTCAAAAGTGTTTTAATATCTTCGAGGCTCTCTTCTGCCGCAGCAGAAGCACGTTCCGGTTTGTTACCAGCTCCCAGACCTTCAGTAATGGAACGTCCCAATTGCAGTTTTATAGGAACCGGAGATTCGGCAAGAGCTTGGTTATCTGTGTTGCACAGAACGAATGTTACATCATGTATTCCTTCCTTATACATGTGATTAACAGCATTTCCGCCGCCGCCGCCCACACCGATCACCTTAATTATACTAGGGGTGTCTGTAGGGAATTCAAATGGCATTATCTCGTCTGTCATAACTATTGTTATTTATATGATGTAATTAATTGCTATTATTATTTTTCTTCTTCATCACTGAAAATGTCTGTCGTAAACTTCTCAAACATTGTTTTGAACTTACTTGGACCTTTTTCTCTCTTTCTCCGATCTTTCTCTTCTCTCTCTTTTTTCTTTCGTTCTTTCTCTAGTCTCTTCCGCTCTTTCTCTTCCTCTTCTCTCTTTTTTCTTTCTTCCTCTTTTATCCTTCTTTCTTCTTCAGTTTTTAAGAAGTCATCTTCGTCATCATTTTCCTGTTCTTCAGGTGGGAAAAGGGTTTGATCGGGAATCTCAGTTTGAGCAGAGTATTCAACAGGCTTAGCGATTGGAACTAAGCAACAGTTTTCTTTTCCGGCACTTAGTAAACCGATAATTGTATTTTGAGTACCATCTTTTTTTAATAGTTCTGGCCTTTCTGCTCTTATTCCGCAACGAACAAATTTGGCAATCTTTACATTGTTGATTTTTGTCCTGCTTTTAATAGCTTCATCCAGGTTCTTTAGATTAGAACCGCCACCGGTGATTATGATCCCTGCCATTAAGTCTCCCTGATAACCGGAAAGTTCAATCTGGTTCCAGACATTGGCTACAATTTCTTCTACCCGTGCCTCAATAATTTCATTTAGGGCTTTATGATCGATAGTGCGTTTATCATCAAGAAGATAGTTCTTAGGTCCTTCTTCATCGATTGTCTCAAGAATGGCATTTCCGTATTTCTCTTTTAGACTTTCGGCCTCTTCCTCTTCCACTTGCAATGCACAAATATCGCGGGTAATATTATTCCCTCCTAATGGTATCACGGAGAGATAACGAAGAATATTGTTTTTATAGACGGCGATGGTTGTTGTATCAGCACCAAAGTCTACCAAAGCACATCCGGTGCGTTTTTCACTATCTGTGAGAATCGTGTCTGCTGCAGCCAAAGGTGAAATGAAATAGTCGGCAACATCGATTTTTGCAAGTTCGAAACATCTTTGCAAATTCTTTTTTATAGATGAACGCGCCACAATATTAAGAAAACGTCCCTCGATATTGCTTCCAAGAACACCTACCGGATCCACCTGCAGATTGATGCCGATCTTGTATTCTTGCGGAACGACATCCAGTATATCCATATCTATAAGGGGTATCTGAATGTTTTCATCAATGATGGAATCAACTAATTCCTGAGTAATTATCTCTTCGTTTGCTAAATGACGGTTTACTATATTTTTTACCGTACGGATTGATTGCCCGCCGATACCAACATATACTTTTGATATGGAATTATCTAATCCATCCTCTAACTTATTGATGATAGAGGTAAGGCTTTGAGCTGTTTTATCTATGTTATAGATTACTCCCTTTCTGATGAATGAAGATGACTCTTCCTTGGCATAAGCAAGGACATGAATTATTCCGTCACTTTCTTTTCTCCCTGCTATACCGGTAATCTTGGATGATCCCAGCTCTATAGCTACGATAAAATCTGTTTCTGCCATACTATTCTAATTTATTACTAGTTCAATGTTTCAACAATGGAGGCTTTAACCTTTTGTCATTGATTGTTTTCACACTGGTTTATTAGTTTCTTTTCTTTTAGTGCAAATTATTTGGTTGCTAAACTCTAAATTGATGCGCTCATATTTATTCCATCCCACTTTATTAAGTGCTTTTTCATAAAATATTTTCAGTCGTCCTAGCTTTTCCTCAAAGTTATCTACTTTTCCCAAGAACACAATGTGGTTTCCCACTCGCGGAATAAGCTCAATTTCTCTGGTTGGGGTTACATTTATTTGCTCAATCTGAGCATTCCAGAACTTATCATTTTGCAAAAATACACCAAACTTATATAAATTCCTCATTGCAAATGATTTTTCTACATATCCTGTTACAATTGCCAGATGGGCAGTGCAACCTGCTTCGGGAGGAATAATTTTATCCTGATTGTCTAAATAAAAGCTTTCTCCTTTATTATTCATTATACGGAGAATGGGAAGGCGCTGCGATACCTCCATGCAGATTATACCTCCAGGAGTTTTATAACATTCCGCCTTTTCAATAAGAGGATGCATGGCTAATTCCTTTTCCAGTTTTCTGGTCTGAATTCGATCCATCTTTTTTCCTACAGGATATAGGCCATCTTTTTTTAGCAAGGAAGTAATTTCGTGTTCAGTAATAAATCCTGCGTTGACACTATCCTTAATAATCAATTCAATAGCCTTGCAAGTCTGTTTACCAGGCTTGTTATTGAAAGCTGTTATCGCAGTAACGAGATAAGCGATAATTAGCAGTAGAACGATCAGTAGCAGAATTTTTTTTATCATCTATTATTTAATAATTTTTGAATGTCAGTTGCATAATCTTCAATATCACCTGCACCAAGTGTTATCAGCACTTCTATTTTTTTCTCTTTCAGTCTATTTAATAGTTCTTCTTTCGGACACATACTTTTCTCCATTCCTTCGCGAAGATTATCGTAAATCAGTTTGCTTGTAACTCCTGGAATTGGGAGTTCACGAGCCGGATAGATGTCGAGTAAAATAACCTCATCCAATAGTGAGAGACTATTTGCGAACTCTTTATAGAAATCACGGGTGCGGGTATACAAGTGAGGCTGGAATATTCCTGTTATCTTTTTATCCTGATACAAATCACGTATGGAGATTATACTTTGTTTAATTTCGGAGGGATGATGGGCATAGTCGCTTAGATAAACTATTTTATCATTCTTGATTTTAAAATCAAATCGTCTGTCTACCCCCTGAAAACTGGCCATTCCACTCTTTATCTCCTCTGCTGTTACACCATTAAGCCAGCATAGAGCCATAGCTGCTACTCCGTTTTCGATATTGATACTCACGGGCACACCCAGCTGAATATCCTTGATCACCTCATCAGGAGTTACAAAATCAAAGAATATCTCTCCGTTTCCGATACGAATGTTTTCAGAGTGAAAGTCTCCTTCATCTTTAGAATAAGTATATACCTTGACACCTTCTTGTACTTTTGGCTGCAAGGAAATTCCTTTGCGGATAATCAGGCAACCACCGGGTTGAATTAACGTAGTGTACTTTTCAAAACTCTCCAGATAAGCTTCCTTTGTTCCGTATATATCCAGATGATCAGGATCGGTAGAGGTGATAACAGACATATATGGATGTAGCCAATGGAATGAACGGTCAAATTCATCTGCTTCAATCACTGTGAGATCACTCTTCTCAGAAAGAATAAGGTTACTTTGGTAGTTCTTTGATATCCCGCCCAGAAAAGCAGTACACTCCACCTCTGACTGATGCAGAATATGAGCAGTCATTGTTGAAGTTGTTGTTTTTCCATGCGTTCCTGCTACACATAATCCTTTGCTTGCTTTGGTTATTGTTCCCAGAACCTGGGCACGTTTTTGAATTTTAAAATTATTGTCAATAAAGAAATTCAGTTCGGCGTGCTCTTTAGGAATAGCAGGGGTGAGGACAACAAGTGTAGAGCTCTTGTCCAGACATTCTTCCGGAATCAGTTTTATATCTTCTGAATAATGTATTTTTGCTCCTTCTTCGATAAGTTTCTCAGTAAGTTCACTGGGGGTACGGTCATAACCTGCTACATTTTTCCCTTTTGAAAGAAAATAACGAACCAATGCACTCATACCGATACCACCGGCACCAATAAAGTAGACGGATTTTATTTGATTAATTTCCATGTTTCTGTCTGTATTCATTTGCCAACTTATAAACTTCTTCTGCAATAATACTTGCCGAGTTGGTGAAAGCAAGTTTTTTTATGTTTATACTCAGGTTTTTTAAGATACTGTCCTTATGAATAGTGTCAATGGCGGTTTCTACTAATTTATCTTCAGCCTCACTATCTTTAACATATAAAGCTGCAGATTTATCAACCAGAGCCAAAGCATTTTTGGTTTGATGATCTTCGGCTACGTTTGGTGATGGAACCAGGATCACGGGTTTGCCTAGCAAACAGAATTCAGAGATAGATCCGGCACCAGCACGTGATATTACCAAATCAGCAGCAGCGTAGGCATGCTCCATGCTTGATATAAAATCTGTAACGAAGAGTGGCAGTTCGCCAGCCTTTTCTACCTTCTGCAAAGCTTGCTCGTAATATATTTTACCTGTCTGCCATACGAACTGTACATCCGAATCCTTTATTCTCTTCAGATTCTTCATTATGCATTGATTGATGGTACGAGCTCCTAAGCTACCTCCGATAACCAGAATTGTTTTTTTTGCTGGGTCCAGATGAAAGAAGTTGATACCTTCTTCACGGCTGATCCTATTGTTTACAAGTCCTTGGCGAACGGGATTTCCGGTTAATATAATTTTATCTTTTTCAAAGAATTTGTCCATTCCGTCATAGGCAACGCATATTTTTTTTGCTTTCTTAGCCAATAACTTATTCGTAACACCGGCATAAGAATTTTGTTCCTGGATGAGAGTTGGCACCCCCATCATTCCAGCCATTTTCAATGTTGGCCCACTTGCATATCCACCGACTCCTACAGCAGCATGAGGCTTGAATTGTTTGATAATGCTGTATGCTTTGAGCTGACTTTTAGCTAATTTACAAAGAACTGCAAAGTTATTAAGTAAGTTCTTGCGGTCAAATCCACAAATTGGTAGCCCTTTTATTTCGTATCCTGCAGCGGGAACCCGTTGCATTTCCATTCTTCCTTCAGCGCCAACAAAGAGAATTTCTGCTTCAGGATGCTGCTCCTTTATTGCATTGGCTATAGATACAGCCGGAAAGATATGTCCTCCCGTTCCTCCTCCGCTAATTATAATTCTTAATTTCTCTTCCATAATCTCAATATTGTTGATCATCCAACAAATATATGAATAATACTTTTTTTATTTTCTTTTTTAAGCAAAGCTTTCTTCTGCTATAATTTCATCTTTATTGATTGTGGTATCTTCTACCGTTACATCCTTGCTATTTTCATTCTCCTCTAATTTTGCAGTATACCGGCTTACGCTAAGTATCATTCCAACATACACGCAATTGATTAGTGTTGATGTTCCTCCTTTACTGATTAGGGGGAGAGGCTGACCTGTGACAGGAATTAATCCAACTGCCACACACATGTTCATGATGGCTTGAGATACCAGCAATAAAGCAATTCCCATAACCAGGAAAGTTGCAAAATTACCTTTCGCTTTTTGAGCAATACGGCCGGCTCTTATCAGTAGCCAGATATACAAAATAACTACAAATCCTCCACCTAACAACCCTAGTTCCTCAATAATAATGGCAAATATAAAATCAGAGAATGCCTGAGATAGGAAATCCCGCTCAACACTGTTTCCCGGCATTTTGCCAATGATATTACTTGTAGCGATGGCAATATTAGCATGGGCAACCTGTGCATCCTTATCAATGTCAAATTTTGCTGCCGGAATATCTTCTTTCGGGTTGGTAAAACCAACAACACGATTCTTCCAGGTGCTCATACGGTGAAGAAATTTTATATTTGAATTATCGGGTATCAGCATAGTAATGCCGACTATTAATACCAGAAAAGCAGCAATGCTTCCAACTAATATGGCTAGTTTTCTGAATGGAATTCTTCCAATTACCATCATTAGAAAAACCACACCGAAAAGTAGTGCTGCAGTAGAAAGATTCTCGGGAGCTATTAAAGCACATATTAACCCTGTTATCCACATGATGTACTTGAATGCTCTAGGATTAGCCCCATCCTCTTCCTGATTTTTCGCTAATATGTAAGAGACGGTTATGATTACTGCCATTTTAGCTAATTCAGATGGCTGAAATTGAAGCCCGAAGATGTTCATCCAGCGGGCGGCTCCGTTAGTCATGGCCCCGACAGCAATTACTAAGACCAGAAGGGCTATAGATATTGGCACTAGAAAGACCGGTATAACCTGAAAGTACCTGTAATTAACTTTATGGGTGATCCATACCACCAACACACCTACCAGCATGATAACTGTGTGTTGTGTAATAGGGCCCCAATGATCTCCTGTTTTGTAGGTTAATGTGCTTGCCGCACTGAAAACCTCAATGACAGAGATCATACAAAGGAAAAGGAATATAATCCAGATTACTTTGTCTCCTTTGAATAAGTTCTTTAGCAGATCCATGTTTTATTATAAGTTTTTGACGCATTCTTTAAATTGACGCCCCCGGTCCTCATAGCTTTTAAACAAGTCAAAGCTGGCGCAACAAGGAGATAGTAAAACGGTCTCTCCTTTTTGAGCCAAATTGTAAGCTTGCTCAACAGCATCTTTCATGGAAGTACAATCTACAATCTTTTCAACTTTTCCATCAAAGAAAGAATGAAGTTTGCTGTTATCTACTCCCAGGAAGACTAAGGCCGAAACCTTATCTTTTACGAGTTGCTCAATTTCAGTATAATCGTTTCCTTTATCTTTACCTCCAAGGATCAGTACTGTTTTGGTTTTCATGCTTTCAAGTGCATACCAGCAAGAGTTTACATTGGTCGCTTTAGAATCATTTATAAAATCGATTCCACGCACACGGGCTACTTTTTCCAGACGGTGTTCCACCTCCTTAAAATCACTCAACGCTGTTCGGATATATTCTTTCCGGATCCCTGCAAGGTTTGCAGATATGCCTGCAGCCATAGAGTTGTAAAGGTTATGTGTCCCAGTCAATGACAACTCTTCTTGTTCCATATTGAAAGCAATAGGCTCACTAAAGATAACCTTGTCTTGCTCAACGTATGCTTTTACTCCCTCTTCCTTTGCAATAGAGAAAGGATAAAGATGAGCCTGAATACCATGTTTTTTTAATTCTTTCTGAATAATCGGATCATCGTTCCAGAAGATAAAAGCGTCTTCATCTGTCTGATTTTGCGTAATGCGGAATTTTGCATCAATGTAATTCTGCATATTGTGATCGTAACGATCCAGATGATCAGGAGTAATATTCATCAGTATGGCAATGTTTGCCCTGAACTGATACATATTATCTAACTGGAAGCTACTTAGCTCAATAATATAATAGTCATAATTGCATTCAGCAACCTGAAGAGCCAGACTCTGCCCGATATTGCCTGCCAGACCTACATTCAGTCCCGCACTTTTAAAGATATGATAGATCAGAGAAGTCGTAGTCGTTTTGCCGTTGCTTCCGGTAATACAGATCATTTTAGCATTGGTATACCTTCCTGCAAACTCGATCTCTGAGATGATTGGAGTTCCTTTTTCCTTAAGCTTCAGAATGAGTGGAGCATCGTTTGGTATACCGGGACTTTTAATTATTTCTTCAGCATTAAGGATAAGTTCTTCGGTGTGATGTCCTTCTTCCCACTGGATACCTCTTGAATCCAAGAGCTCTTTATACTGGTATTTAATGACAGACATATCCGACACATAAACATCGAATCCTTCTTTCTTTGCTAAAACGGCTGCACCGGCACCGCTTTCTCCAGCTCCTAATATGACAATTCTTTTAGGCATTTTATCTTATCTTTAAAGTTATAATAGTAATTGCAGCCAATAAAATAGTAACAATCCAGAATCGTATCGTAATCTTTGACTCATGGTACACATTGCCTGGCTTTGTGAACTTGTAAGTACAATTGGGATCGAGCTGCGACAACGTTGTACGGAAATGGTCATGTATCGGAGTACGCTTAAAAATTCGTTGGTGAACTCCTTTCCTTTTTCCAAACTTGAAATAGTTTACTTGAAGAATGACTGACAGATTTTCACATAAGAATACTCCACATAATATAGGAATTAATAGTTCTTTGTGAATAATAATGGCGAATACAGCAATGATGCCACCAATTGTCAGACTTCCTGTGTCGCCCATAAAAACCTGAGCCGGGTAAGCATTATACCAGAGAAATCCAATTAACGCACCGATAAACGAGCAAATGAAAATTACGAGCTCCTCACTTTTGGGAATATACATTATATTCAGATAGCTGGCAAACTCGAGATGACTAGACACATAGGCCAGTATTCCTAGCGTAAGCCCGATAATCGCGGAATTTCCCGCAGCCATTCCATCCATCCCATCGTTCAGGTTTGCTCCGTTGGACACAGCCGTTACTACGAAGATAGTTACTAAGACAAATATAATCCATCCTACAGGCTGGGCTTTATCTCCCAGAAAACCAACTATATCAGCATAATCAAAGTTGTTTCCTTTGAAGAAAGGAATTGTTGTCTGAGTAGATTTTATATCTTTATTAACATGAATTACATCAACAATTTTTTTCCCTTGTTTTATTTCAATATTCTCGCGGATTACCACTTGCGGACTGCAATAAAGAGTGATTCCCACAATTAATCCCAGACCTACCTGGCCGATAATTTTGAATTTCCCGTGAAGACCTTCTTTATCTTTCTTGAATATTTTAATGTAGTCGTCTAAAAAACCAAGTGTACCTAACCAAACGGTTGTTACTAGCATCAGTATCATATAGACGTTATTCAACCTTCCCAATAAGAGACAAGGGACTAATATCGCGACAATAATAATAACACCTCCCATGCTGGGAACTCCAACCTTATTTACATTAAAAGGGTCGATACTTGCGTCTCTTTGTGTCTCGGAAATTTGTTTTCGTTTTAATGCATCAATAAACTTATTACCAAAAATAGACGAGATGAGCAGAGACAAGATGAGAGCCATCAATGCCCGAAAGGAGATGTAACCGACTACACCCGCTCCGGGTACGCCGAATTTATGTAAATATTCAAATAAGTAGTATAACATGAGCTACAATCAATTAAGTGTTTAGTTCCCGAAAATTTCTCTAAGGACTTCTTTATCGTCAAAGTGATGTTTCACTCCTTTAATTTCCTGATAATTTTCATGACCTTTTCCTGCAACCAGAATCACATCTCCAGGCTGTGCAAGCATACAAGCTGTTCGGATAGCTTCTTTTCGGTCAACAATGGTGATTACATTTTTACGTTCTTCATCATTTAAACCAGCCAGCATATCTTTGATAATATCCTGTGGTTCCTCGTTGCGAGGATTATCGGATGTGATGATTACTTTATCGCTTCTTTTTACTGACTCCTGAGCCATAATAGGTCGTTTACCTTTATCACGGTTTCCTCCAGCGCCAACAACTGTGATAATTTTCCCCTTGTCTTCAAGTATTTCCTGAATAGCATCCAGTACATTTACCAATGCATCAGGTGTATGGGCATAATCTACAATGGCAGTGTAGCCCTGTGGTGAGCGCAGTGAATCAAAACGACCTGCAACAGGACGAAGAGTGCTAAGTGCTACAAGAACATCTTCTTCTTTTTTGCCTAACAAACAGGCTGCGCCGAATACTGCAAGCAAATTGGAGGCATTAAACTTTCCGATAAACTGCACTGCAAGCTCCTTATCGTTGAAATTAAGCAGCATTCCCTCAAAGTGGTCTTCAAGAATCCGTCCTTTGAAGTCACAAAGACTTCTTAGCGAATAAGTACAAGCTTTAGCTTTGGTATTCTGTAACATTACCATTCCGTTTTTATCATCCAGATTTGTCAACGCAAAAGCATTCTTGGGAAGATCATCAAAGAATTTCTTTTTCGCCTTCAGATAATTTTCCACAGTTTTGTGATAATCCAGGTGATCACGAGTCAGATTGGTAAATATACCGCCTGCGAAATGGAGACCTCCGATTCTTTTTTGATCAATAGAGTGTGAACTCACCTCCATAAATACATATTTGCAACCGGCATCGGCCATTCTTCCCAACAATTCATTCAGACTGATAGGGTCGGGGGTAGTATGGGTTGCAGGAACCGCTTCATCGTCAATATAGTTGCATACAGTAGAAAGTAATCCTACTTTATAACCAAAGTAACGGAACGTATCATATAATAAGGTAGCAATCGTCGTTTTTCCATTTGTTCCGGTAACACCAACCAATTCCAGTTTGGATGTAGGGTCACCATAAAATGCAGTAGCAGCTTTTCCTACAGCATCTTCCGTATCCTTTACCTGAATATAGGTAACATTCTCTGAAAGTTCTGCAGGAAGGTCTTCGCACAAGATAGCAACAGCTCCGTTTTTAATGGCAGTTGGAATATAAGAATGTCCGTCAGTCTGAGTTCCTTTGACAGCAATAAAAAGATGTCCGGTTTCTATTTTTCTGGAATCAGAGTTAATCCCTGTCAGATCTATATCTGAGCGACCAATTAGCTCGGTCACTTGTATGTTCTTTATTACTTGATCTAGTTTCATAATTCTTTTAGTTCAATTGTATGGTTACTGTTTGTCTTTTAATGATTCTTGCTCCCTGAGGAATGCTTTGAGATTGTACTTTGCCCATGCCTGACAGAGATACTTTTAATCCTTTACTTTCGAGCAAATATACTGCATCTTTTGCACCCATTCCTATAACGTTCGGCATAAAATTCCGGAGAGCCATTTTTTCTGTAATTAATACGGAGTTAGAACTTTGTTGGGTGGTTCCCCATAACTTCTTGCCGTTAGAAACAGGAGTGAATTGTACCCGGTTCTGTATCTTCAGTGCATCAAGTACATATTTAGTATCATTTATCTCACCTGACTTTACATTGGGAATTACCACAGAGTTAGAATCAACGGCAAGAGACAAGTCCGTACTAAGATTCTTGGCATATACTCTTTCGGCTATTTTGCTAAACACGCTACCAGCCATCAAACCACCGGATGCCGGCAGACCTGGTTTTTGTATCGCAACAATAAGGCTATATTTTGGCGCTTCGGAAGGAAAATATCCACAAAAACTAACCAGATAATTTACCGGTCCCGATTTATATCCTCCGCTTCCCTGAGAAATCTGGGCGGTACCCGTTTTTCCTGAAACATGGAACTGCTTGGAACCGGCCGGTTTAGCCAGACCTTCGCTAACCACTCTCTGCAAAATTGTTTGAATCTGTTTAAGTGTGCGTTCAGAACAAATTGACTTTTTAATCACTTCTGTAGGAAATTCCTGAATCATTTCGCCATTCTTCATTACCCCCTTTGCAAACTTAGGAGCTACCATTACTCCATTGTTGGCAATTGCATTATAGAATGCCAGTGTATTGATAGGAGGTATCTGAGATTCGTAACCAATAGACATCCATGCCAAAGCAGTTTTTGACCAGTTGTCCTTATTCGGCATACGGATATGGGCTTTTCCCGCACCTTTTATCGGAATATGGAGGTCGGCATTGATACCCACCCTATAAAGTCCTTTCACATACTTTTCAGGATTATTATAGTAAGCATTGTCTATAATAGTAGAAACTCCGATATTTGAAGAAACCATTAATATTTCCGGAACGGTAAGATACTGATATCCTCCTCTTGCCCAGTTGTGATCCTTCATTACGCGACCGTGCATCAGCTTTTGTCCGTTACCAGTGTCCACACCATCGTTCGGTGTTATTTTTCCATCTTCCAGCGCAACCATAAAAGATGCTGTTTTAAAGGTGGAACCCGGCTCCATCATATCTGAAACGGCATTATTCTTTACTTCCCGGTAATTGCCGTCTTTACATTTGGTCATGTTCACAATGGCTTTTACTTCGCCCGTTTGAACTTCCATCAAAACGGCTACCCCCACGCTTGCATTCAGCTCTTTCAGCTTATCGACCAGTGATTTCTCTGCAATATCCTGCATTCCCACGTCAATTGTAGTGACAAGATCCAGGCCGTCTTGAGGAGCAACATCCATAATGTTGAGGTATTTGTTCATCACCTTCTGACGGTGAGTAATTCCGTTCTTACCTTTTAATATAGAATCGTAAGCAAGTTCCAGTCCGTTCTTTGCACCTTGAGCTGTATCTGCAAAAACATCGCCCAATGTACGGGTTGCCAAAGATCCAAAAGGCTTTTTGCGTTGGTTGAATACCAGTTCATGAAATCCACCTTTGTATTTGCTCATGTTGAAAATGGGCAGCTTTTTTACCTCTTTATATTGGATATAGGAGATGCGGTCCGGATAAATAAGGTAACTTCTGCTTCCTTTTTTTCTTCCCTTTTGGAGATGAGCTTTAAAGGCTACGGCCGACATATCTGGGAAAATCTTGTGCAAACCCTGGCAAATTATTTTCATGCTGTCTGCTAGCAGACTATCTTTTACTCTTCCTCCTGCTATAAAATCCATGTAGATTTTATATTCCGGTAAACTGCTTGCCATCAATTTCCCATCAGCTGAGATAATATTTCCCCTACTGGGATGTACGATCACATTTTCCTTTACAAAGCGGTCTGCCACATCTTTCCAGTACTGTCTTTCAGCAAACATAACAATGCCCGCTTTTACAATTATAGCAACACCTATTAACCCCATCACTAAAATGATGAAGAAGTAGCGGGTCATTATGCTCTTTTTATTTACAGACATGGTTTTAATTCTTAATTAAGTAAGGAGGATTAGTGGCTGTTTGTAAAGTACTATCCTGAGTAGCTATATATTCTTCAATTTTTGATTGACGACTTTTTTCCATTAATTCAGAAGAACGGGTCAGAGCATCATATTTAATATCCGTTAGTTGTTTCTCCAGACGGTCTATCTCAATGAGTTGTTGCTGACAGGAATATCGGTTACTGATATAGAAAATTACAAAAACCATGATGAGAACCAGCAATTTTGACTGGCGACGGAAAAAATCGTTAGCCAGAATGTCGCCTCCCAGAATACTTTTAAGAGACATTCCCTTTGCCGGGACATCCTTTGGGTTGCCCTTCTCTTGAGTTTGTTCTGTTTTAATTTCTTCGTTTTCGTTCATACGTCCTATTTCTTTTCTGCAATTCTAAGCTTAGCGCTTCTGGAGCGTGGGTTTCTTGAGATTTCGTTTTCGTCAGGTATAATAACCTTGTTGTTAACTAATCTGAAAGGAGTATTTAGGTTCCCGAAGAAATCCTGATCCTGCTTGCCTTCTACATTCCCCGTTTTCATTATATTTTTCACCATCCGGTCTTCCAACGAATGATAAGTGATTACCACCAGTCGTCCTCCCGGTTTCAATGCTTCAGTAGCCGCCAGCAACATCTCTTTTAGTGCCTCCATTTCCTGATTCACTTCAATACGCAAAGCCTGAAATACCTTGGCTAATTCCTTCTTTTCTCTTTCCCTGCTGAATAGATATTTGATTACTGACAGGAAATCATCAATTGTCTCAATCTGCTTTTCCACACGTGCTTTCACGATAACGGATGCCAGTTTGCGACTGTTCTTCAATTCACCGTACAGATAGAATATATTTGCCAGTCGTTCCTCATCATACGTATTTACCATTTCGGCAGCGGTAATTCCGGCACGCTTATTCATTCGCATATCAAGTTTTCCGTCAAAGCGGAAAGAAAAGCCTCTTTCACTATCATCGAAGTGGTGAGAAGAAACTCCTAGGTCGGCAAGAATTGAATCTACGCCGTCTATGTTGTGATAACGCAGGAAGTTCTGAAGGTAGCGGAAGTTGCTGCGCACAAAAATGAAGCGCTGATCGTTCACTATGTTCTTTTCTGCATCCTCGTCCTGGTCAAATCCCAGTAATTTACCATTCTTGCCCAGTCGGCTTAAAATCTCTTTTGAATGTCCGCCACCGCCAAAGGTTACGTCCACATACGTCCCTTCGGGCTGAATGTTCATCCCGTCTACACTCTCTTTTAGGAGCACCGGTACATGGTATGTTATTTCTTCGTTCATTCTGTTGTTGGTGGTTGCTATTCGTTAATTACTTTGTTGTTCATTACTTTTTCAAGCTCCCGGCTGAACTCTTCGGGATTCATAAACGGTTGATCTGCCTTTGCTTTCGCCCATATCTCAATGGTGTTGTCCACACCAATAAACCTTACATCGGTAGTGATGCCAGCCATTTGCATGTAACGTTTGGGGATAAGTATCCGCCCGTTACTATCCGGTGTGATAATTTCCACATCGGAAACAAATTGTCTGAAGACTTGCTGATGGGTTGGATTCCATTTATTGAGGCGTCCGCGTAATTCGTTAAGTTCTTCATTCCAAACGCTTTCGGGGTAAAGAACTAAACAGTCTTGATAGGTGTCTTTGCGCATAATCAGCCTTTCCTCAGAGGCAGCCTGTAACTGTTTCCTGAACAAAGCAGGGATAAAAAGGCGACCTTTTACATCCGCTTTGGCTTCAATATTGCCCAAAAATCGATCCATTAAGTATACTATATAGTTTCAGTTTGTAAAATTACACATTTCTCCACAATTCCCCACTTTTTTTAAGAAAAATATTTCAGGAAGTTTTCAACAGGTCTTCTTTAACTTAAAAACGGTCTGTTAATTTTAATATATTGCCATACTACAAGCAATTTTATCCCCCTGATTTTCTCTCAGAAAAATAAAAAACAGGAAAATGATCTAGCGATCTAGCAGTAGTCACTTAATGGATTGTAAATGAATAGAATATAGCTGCTAGATCAATCCAATTTGATCTAGCGGTGATCTAGCAATCTAGCTCTTTTGTTTTTCTGGTATTATTATTTCAAAACAAGTTCTTGTTATACAGGAAAGTAGCTCGGAAGAGTATATCTCCACCCGGGTGTAATAAGAATGTCCACCCGGGTGTGCTTTTTGGGTAGATCCGGGTGTAGGAGGTCTGTACATCCGGGTGTATAGAAGAATGATTAAGCTTTGATTTTGGGAAGGATAAGGACTCTGAGAGGTTCTAGCTTACTTGTATATTTACTGTATTAAATGCGTCGCTAACAATTTCTTGTGGAAAGTTGTATAGTTCCAGTATTTTGATTGCATTTCTCTTATCAGGGCTACCATGTTTCAAAAGATATGGAAAAGAAAGTTTGTTGTTCTCGATGTTATCGCTAAAATGCATTGATTCAAATTTCGATTTGCTGAGTAAATCGTGCAATTCTATATCATGAGTTGCGGCGATTACTCTGTTTTTATGATTACTTGCCAGATATGTCAGAACAGCTTTTGCAGCAGCAATACGCTCAACAGTATTTGTTCCTTTAAATAATTCGTCGAGCAAGATGAGGTTCGCTCCATTTTCTGTTTCACTAATAATGCTTTTTATTCTTAAAACTTCAGCAAGATAGTAACTCTTACCTTCAGACAAACTGTCATTTATTGACATAGAACTCCATAATCTGAATTTACTAAGAGTAAATTTATCTGCAAAACATGTATTTAATGACTGGGCTACCAAAACGTTTATTGCTATTGTTCTGGTGAAGGTTGTTTTTCCGGACATGTTTGAGCCCATTATGATGAATGATCTATTGTTCATAGAGAAGCTGTTTTCAATACAATTCTCTACTATAGGGTGATAAATATTCTCTCCTTCCAGTTTTGAATCGCTATCAGAGTAAACCGGAATACAACATTTATATTCTTTTCTCAATTTGTGAACAGACTGAAGAGTATCAACTAATCCAATGAACTCAAAGATCCTTCTTACAGAATCTTTTTTAGCTTGCATAATAATCTGCAATCTGTTGAATGACACCGGCTCAATGAGAAAAAACGTTTTAATGATTTCACAAATAACCCACAAAATAATAGCTGCATCTCCTTCAAGCTTTGGCTCTAAACTGAAAAATGACAAACGCTTTTTTATCTCAGACAACTCATTAATATCATAAGATATATAAGGATTAAGTTCTCTTATTTCTTTATTCTGGCTCAGCTTATCGGCAGTTTTTATCATCTTTAGTAGTATGGGAAGGGACCGCACATAAAGAAATGATTTATTTTTATTCCTGTAGTGAATAGCCATGTTTGTAATAAAGAAAACGATTGTAAGAAAGAGAAATATTTTACTTCCAAGAAGGATGCATAAAAGCAGACTCGTAAATGGAAGAAACTGCAAAATGTTGTATAATGTAGCTGTTCTATTATCTATGGTTGGCTGCTCTTCCTGAAAAAGCGGGCAGATTCTGTAAGCATCCGAATCTTCAAGTTTAAGCAATGTCCTTTCAATAAACTCCTCAGTGTCCTTATTTTCCAGATGTGAGTGCCATGATTCGTATTTCTCCAAGCTGCTTTCATGAGGAATATTACGAAGAAGATTATACAAATATTGTTGTCCAATAGGAGTGTATGTATAATCTATTGTAGTGAATAGATTATCGATGTTTAAATCAAAGCAAGTATTATCATCTAGTTTTTGAAAAGAGTTTTCTTTATTTTTCTCAAAATAGGCTTTTATCTGTTCCATTATATTGGTGTAATGATTATGTTTTTAATCATTACAAATTTTATGCCAGATTGTTGATTTCAAGTTCTTTTCTGATAAAGGATATTTTCTCTTCTCTTTCCATAGAGTATGTTTCACTTATTTCTTCAAGATAATTGAAGAAGAACAGTGCTTTTTGTAACAGAGAAGCTTGTAGTGTTTTGTCTTCCTTAAGTAATCCATCCTGGTATAGCAATTCGGACAAAATTTCTATTTGTGAAGGTAAATCCTGTTCATTACATCTTTCGCTTAAAAAGGCAAATATTGTCTTTACATCACTAGTGTAGAAGAAAAATGGATCTGCTTGCAGATATGAACCATACAGATTATTTAGACGATTCTCCTGAGTTGATAAATTCTCTAAAGGCTTTCCATGTATGAACTTATTTAATTCGCTAAAGAATTTTTCAATCATTCTCATTATATAGTCTTGTTCGTACATATTTTATTGTTTTAATGGATACTACAAATTAGTTATCAAATTTGTATTTTATTTTAGTATTATACATCGTATAATATACATTATTCCACCCAATATACCTCCTATAATAGCCCCTCTTATAAACCATATTGATTTGGTAATCCTTTTGTATCCTTTTAAACTGTTTTTCATTGTTATTTTGTTGATTTATCTACCAGAACCCTGATTAGTTCATAATCTTTTAGCGCATACAACCATTTATCAGCAATAAATAAAATTCTGTCCACGTTCAAATAAGCAGTAGTTTTTCCATTAACCATAAGAGCGTAAGTTTGGTTTCCTGCATTTTGAAGAAATGTGTATTTCCCCGATTCTCCGGTTTTAGTCCATATATTACTTGCCGGAATTGAATCTTGGTTCATTGTTTCATCCAGATTAGTAGTGATCCAGCTTCCTTTGAGAGATTTTACAATAAGTTTGTCCTTGTACGAGTTGATAGCTGGAACTAAATTTAGTTCTTTTTCACCAATAAGTAGTTCATTTTTTATGGGAAGCGAGCAAAGAGAACCGTATTTCTCTTCCGGGAATGCGACTTCATTCATTGATTTCCCATCTTCAAGAGAAATAATCTTTGCTTTATGAGGGAAAAGCAAGGTGATTTGGGAGTTGCTGATAGAAAAGTCGACAATAGGATTAGTATTTTCGTCTATCAGATTCTCCATAAAATACTTGCTTCCACTCTTAGGATTATAGGCTGCAACGAAAGGTTCACCGTAATTAACCCTTTCACCTGCATCATTAATAGAATAACCGTAGTTAATCAGAATGAGTTTATTGTCTTCTAAAAGAATCTGCGACTTACTGGTTTGCTTTTCCTGAAGTGAGTCCGACCATATAATATCTCCGGTTTGTTTATTGCAACAAATAATATGATCTTTTCCAGCCAGATAGATAGCTGAATCAGTGATTAGAACATTAGAACATGTAGTACTTGGAGTATGGGCAGAGCCCGGAGATAAGAGCATCATTCCAACGGCTCCAAGTGCTCCGTAACCACCAGTAACAGCTGCAGCAGTTGATTTATCGGCAGCACTTGCATAACCCTTATTATTCATCTTCATATCAATGTCCCAACCTTTACCTGTATTCAAATCTATGGAATGTAATCCTCCGTATATTGCAATTACTGTACTATCATTAAGTGATGCATATTGAATAGAAGGACAAAAGGACTTCATTTTTCTTGTCCAGGTTTTCTTTCCACTGTTCATATCAACACCTCTGAATGCGGGGTATTTACTAAATGTGCCTGAAGTAGTGCCCAAACAAATGCCTATTGGCTTTTCCGGATGTTCTAGAGCTTTGTTTATATTTTCGTGCCAGAACTTTATCCCAAACTCCAAAGAAAAACATCCTGTACCGTAGTAACCTAATTCGTTACCTGAATCAATCAATACCGAATTTGTAGAACGGCAGATTCTAAACTGATTATCCCCATAAAAGTTATCAATTTCTTCTTTCCAAAGAGGTTTCTTAAAAGAACTGTCGCATACCAAAAATGTCCCATCTTTTTTATATTTATTCTTTTTTTTATCCATTCTACGAAGCTGCACCAGTATCCTGGAACTGGCAGAGTCAAACTGGACCTTGTATACAGGTGTTCCAAATGAAATCTTTTCACCGGAAATTATTTGTCCTGTAATAGTACTTTTCCAAACTTCTGTTTTTTCTTTTGAAATGCTTATTGATTCTGTCTGTTGGGCATGAATACTAGTAAGTGTGCTGATAAATAGTAAAGTAAGAATTGAATGTTTCATAGTCTGGTTATGGTAATATTAATTATGTTGGAGCGAAAATAATAAATATAATTTGAATACAATTGGAAAAATGTGTCAAATTCAGTAAATTTCTTAATTATAAGCCGTAGTTTAATTTCAGATAGTTATATTCTTAATTATATGTGCTAAAAACAAACTTTTTACCTTCTCCGCAAGAATGTAAGTACTTTGAGAATATTAAATCGTTACTGAATAATTACCAGAGCAATTATTTCCCTTTTGATATTAAAGAAAAGATGGTAGATCTAAATGCATTTTTCTGTTCTGAAGTAACTGATTAAACAAAAAACGGAAACAATGTTACCACTGTCTCCGCTTTTTATATGATGAATAAATCGTTTAGCGATTAATACTCTTCAGCCGGAATGTTGTTTAGTTGCTCTTTGCTGAATACCGGTCCGTCTTTACATACATAAAGCTTACCTACGTTGCAGCGGCCACATTTACCTACACCGCATTTCATACGGTTTTCAAGTGTAGTATAAATCTGATCGTCCTTGAAGCCTAACTTCTCTAATACAGGGAAGGTGAACTTAATCATGATAGGAGGTCCGCACACAATGGCAATTGTATTCTCTGGAGATGGAGCTGTTTTCTCAACAATTGAAGGAACAAAGCCTATTTCACCTTTCCAATCAGGAGTTTCACCTCCCGGGTCGACTGTAGTTACCAGATTTACATCAGGACGGTCGGCCCATTCCTTTAATTCATTTTTGTAAACAAGGTCGTTCACAGATTTTGCACCGTAAACAATTGTAATATCCTTGAAGTTCTCACGAAGATCGAGTGCGTTCTGGATTACACAACGCATTGGTGGTAGGGCGATACCTCCGGCAATGAATACCAGGCTCTTTCCTTTCCATTCGTCCATTGGGAACGTGTTACCAAAAGGACCACGGAATCCCATGGTGCTACCTTCTTCAAGGTCGGCAAGTCCCGAGGTTACCTTTCCTGTTTCACGGAAAGTACATTCAATATATCCTTTACGGGTAGGAGCTGAGGCTATACAAAAAGTAGATTCTCCTTCTCCAAAAGCAGAATATTCTCCAAATTGTCCGGCTTTGAAATTAAATGCGTTAGCCTCTTCTTCGTTTTGAAATTTCAACTTAAAGGTCTTCACACCAGGAGCTTCATTGGTAATCTTATCAATGGTCATCAGGTATGGAAGATATATATTTTGTTCGCTCATTTTTTTGCAATTGAAGTTAGATGTTCAAGTATATTCATATCTACCGGACAGGCGCGTGAACAGCGTCCGCAACCAGTGCAACCAAGTACGCTAAGGCGGTCGGGCATGTAAGAGAACTTATGTAGGATGCGTTGACGCCAGCGTTGACTCTGCACGGCACGTGGGTTGTGTCCCGAAGTGTGCTTGGTGAATAGTGAGAATCCGCAGGAATCCCAGCAACGAATACGTTTTCCTTTAGAGCCATGTGCGTCTTCCTGAATATCGAAACACGCACAAGTAGGACATACAAATGCGCAAGCTCCGCAACCAAGGCAACGTTCTGATTGTTCTTTCCATACAGGACTATCAAAAGCGGTAGCTAGTTTGGCTTTGATCGCTTCTACATCAAACATCTGAGGTACATCGGCAAGATACTTAGACTTATCTTCTCCTTTGTCGTTCTCAAAAGCTGAGGCTGCAAGCTGTACAAGTGCTTCTCCTTTCGGAGTAAGAATCTCAACAATAGCTCCACCATCAGGCAACATAGTTAGCTGAACGTCGCTTCCGGCAGTGTTACCCGGTCCACCATTCACGCTGGTACAGAAACAGCTCTTGTCTGCCTTTGCACAGCTGAAAGTAACGAGGGTTGTCTTTTCCAGATGGGCGTTATATAATTTATCCTTGTAATCCCAGTTAAAGATGGCAGTAAGAGGTTTGAATCCTGCTGCATCACATGGGTGAATCTTCCACAGAACAGTCTCTTTTACGGAATCAGGATTGAAGTCTTCAACATTTACCTTGCCACTCTCTTTCTCGTATGTAAACAGAACCTCTGCACGAGGGAATACAGCCGACTTAATGGATTGTGTAGTCTGAATATATTCATCGGCCACCTCACTAAGAGCTTGTACTTTCTTGAATTCAACCTGTTCACGCTCCTTTACCGGTGCATAAACACGTTTTCCGCTTTTTACAATTTGGCTGAACCATTCATTCAGTCCGTTTTTACTGATATATTTTGTTTCCATGGTTCCTTATCGTATAAAGTTTTCTTTATCGTCTGCTTTCCATGTGGAAAGAGCATTTCCGTTCTTTGATGGCTGTCCAGGCGTGAAACCGAATTCCGGAGCAAGATCTTCCATCATTTTACGGGTAAGCAAATGGATAGGAATACCTACCGGACAAGCGTCTCCACATGCTCCACAACCCGTGCAACGTCCGGCCATGTGCATGGCACGGTTTATCTGCCATTCCATATTTGCTAAAGGAGCAGCCCAAGGATTAATCCACTGTGGACGGTTCTCTTCAACAATACATTTTGTGCAGTAGCAAAGCGGACAGGCAGCGCGGCAAGCATAACATTTGAAACAGTGAGACATTTCTTCCATCCAGAACTTAAAGCGTTCTTCGCGGCTCATGCCTTCAAGTTTATCAATGATTTCCTGTTCTTTACCTTCCAGTTTAAGTTGAAAGTCTGCAATATAAGCTTCAATCTCGGCAAAATTAGCAAACTCTTTCACTTCTTCTTTATCGGTAACAGTAATTACCAAAAGATTCTCCTCATTCAATTGGTTTTCAATAGCCAACTGAAGAATACTTCTCAGGGCAGGAATGGTTGCTGTAATAGCTACCTTGCCTGTTCCCATCAGTTCTTTCTTGGTGAGATAAACAGCCAGATTATGAATGCAATGGCTGCTGTATATCAGTTTCCCGGCTTCTTCTGCTGTATGGCAAAAGATAGGACGTGGCTTGTTGGTTCCTTCTTCGTAACCGATAACGAGGGTTACGGTTCCGTCGGCAAGAAGTGCGGCGGCTCTCTGTCTGAGTTTATCCATTGTATTCCTCCTTATCTAAATATTCGGCAACTTTCTGATATTCTGTGTAAGGACCCATTTCACGGATATTTGCAACAGTTGTGTTTACTACATCCGCCCATTTTGCACCTTCGGCAGCAGATACCCAGGAATACTGGATGCGGCGCACGTCAATACCCATAAAGTCGAGTAATCCGCGGAATGTAATCCAACGGCGACGAGCATGGAAGTTACCACTTGTATAGTGGCAGTCGTTAGGGTGACAACCGGAAACGATTACTCCGTCGGCTCCCTGAGCAAAAGCTTTCAGGAGTAACATGAAGTCAATACGTCCGGTACATGGGAAGCGAACGATTTTCACGTTCGTAGCATATTTTAATCGGCTTGTACCTGTTAAGTCGGCTCCTGCATAGGTGCACCAGTTGCATACGAAAGCGACAATTTTAGGTTCAAATTCTGAATTATTATTGTTCATGGTTTTTCAGTTAATGATTCAATAAAGACATCACTTCGGCGAACATCTGTTCGTTTGAGTAACCTTGGATATCGATTGATTTAGAACGGCAGAAAGCAACACAGGTACCGCAACCCTGACAAAGTCCCGGGTTAACCTTAGCAACTGTTTTAATTACCTTACCATCTCGTCCCTTAATCTCTTCACGCTCAATGGCATTGTAAGGACAAGCAGTCTGACACATAAAGCAACCCACGCAAGTACTAAACTGTGGAGGCGCACAACGGTTAACCACTGCAATTAGTGGCTCACGAACCAGTTCATTGTTAGAGAAGAGTCCGGCAACTTTTACTGCTGCACCCGATGCCATACCTACTGTTTCAGGAATATCCTTTGGTGCCTGACAAGCTCCGGCAAGGAAGATACCTGCTGTGTTAGTCTCAACCGGTTTTAATTTAGGGTGAGCTTCAGCAAAGAAATGATATGGGTCATAAGAGATGTGCATCTTTTGTGCCAGTTGTTCTGCGCCGCAATTAGACACACCAGCAGTAGCAAGTACTACCATATCTGCTTCAATCTCCACTTGCTGTCCGCTAAGTAATGTATCTACACCCTTAACGATCAGTTTGCCATTCTTTTCGTATACTCTGGCAACACGTCCGCGAACATAGTTTACATGATCTTCTTCAATGGCACGGCGTACAAACTCTTCATAGTTCTTACCTCCGGCACGAATGTCCATATAGAATACGGTTGATTCACCATCGTGAACCTTATGCTGGTAAAGCATTGCATGCTTAGCTGTGTACATACAGCAAATTTTTGAGCAATAAGGAATACCTTTGGCTGGGTCACGTGAACCTGCACAAGCTATAAAGACAATCTTCTTAGGAATTGTACCATCCGACGGACGACGGATTTCTCCTAAAGTTGGTCCTGAAGCTGAAGCCAGACGCTCAAACTGCAAACCTGTGAGCACGTCTTTGTATTTGCCGTAACCATATTCCGGGAAGAAATCGGCTCCTTTCACATTGAATCCAGTAGTTACAACAATTGCTCCTACCTGTTCGGTGATAATCTCATCCTCCTTATCCCATTCAATTGCTCCGGTAGGGCAGGTTGCTTCACAGATTTTACATTTACCGCGTTTGTAATAGTTACAGTGTTCACGGTCAATCACTGGTTTGTTAGGAACAGCCTGTGGAAACGGTACATAGATTGCAGTACGGTTGCCAAGTCCGGCATTAAATTCGCTAGGAATTTTTTTTTGTGGACACTTTTGAAAGCAAGCCCCACAACCGGTACATTTCTTATGATCTACACTTTTTGCTTTTAATCTGATCTTTGCGGTAAAGTTACCGATAAATCCTTCCAGACTTTCAAGTTCAGCATAAGTATATAGAGTGATATTTGGATGCTGTGCAACCTCCACCATTCTTGGAGTAAGAATACATTGTGAGCAGTCCAGGGTAGGGAATGTTTCAGATAACTGAGACATGTGTCCACCTATAGAAGGATCTTTTTCGATTAAGATTACCTGATGACCGGTATTGGCAATGTCCAAACTTGCTTGTATACCGGCAATACCACCACCAATAACCAAAGCTTTCTTGGTAATAGGTACTTTGATGGCATCCAATGGCTTGTTACGCTTTACCTTTTCTACGAGCATCTTTACAAGGTCAAACGCCTTCTCTGTAGTAGCTTCACCTTTTTCGTGCACCCATGAACAGTGCTCGCGAAGGTTGGCCATTTCACATAAAAAAGGATTCAGGCCGGCTTCGGCACATGCCTTTCTGAAAGTAGGCTCGTGCATACGAGGAGAGCAGGAACCTACAACTACGCCGTCTAAGTGGTGCTCTCTGATAGCATCCTTAATGAGCGTTTGTCCCGGATCAGAACACATATATTTATAGTCAATGGCATATTCTACGCCCTCCACTTTACGGATTTCTTGTGCTACACGTTCACAATCGACAGTGGCACTGATATTCTCACCGCAGTGGCAGATAAAAACTCCTATCTTTGACATATTATTACAATTTTACATTTACAAAATGACGTTCCAATCCTAATTCTTTAGGGCTAACTCCTAAAGCAAGACCAATAGCCTGAGTGATGAAGATTACCGGAATGTCAGAGGGTTTACTTAAAGTCTCATTGATAGCTCCACGGCGCATATCCAGATTTGACTGGCACATCGGGCAGGCTACGATAATTGCCTCAGCGTTGCGGCCGGCAGCGTCTTGCAGAATATTACCGGATAGTTTAGCCACCAGGTCCGTGCGTGAAACAGAAAATCCTGCTCCGCAACATTCTGTTTTGAAAGCCCAGTCAATAGGATTCCCGCCAATGAGCTTAATCATGGCATCCATGCTTTGTGGATCTTCAACGCGGTCAAATTGTAATATTTTGTGTGGACGTATTAACAAACATCCATAATAGCAGGCTACTTTGTGTGCAAATGGTTTGGTTACTTTTTCCTTGATTTTATCCATGGCGTAAGTTTCCAACATTTGAAGTACATTAATGATTTTTAGATCGCCGCTGTAGGGCATTTCGATTATATCAGTAACTCTGCTTCTTTTTTTATCGTCTTTAAGCTCATGCTGAGTTACCATTAATCGGTTGTAACAAGCAGCACATGGAACTACAACTTCTTTTAATCCTTGAGCTTCTGCTAATGCCAATATTCTTGCGGGAAGTGAAAGTGAGAGTTCTTCATTCATTGAATGGGCAGCTGTGGCACCACAACAGTTCCAGTCTTTGATTTCCACTAATTCAATATCTAAAGCTTTGGCAATCGCTACTACCGATTCATTGTATTCACGGGATGATCCTTTGAGTGAACAACCCGGGTAAAAACCTATTTTCATTTATTTTTAGTCTTTGGGTTATCAATCGTCTTAGAAAAAATCTTTTCTACACCTTTTATATCTTTTATCATTTCGGGCATAAGGTTCAATTTTCCGTTCAGGTACATTTTAGGAGCAAGTTTCAGGTCTTGGGTCAAACGGAAAGAACGGGCTTTGAATCCGGCAATCAATCCAACCTCATAAAGCCGGCCGGTGTACTTAATCGAATCAAGAAATGATCTGTGAAAAGCGACAATGGGTTTAGCATCGGGATGAAGCTTCTTCTTGTTAAGAGATTGTTCACGAAGATAATCCATCACTTTAGGGATGTCAATCTCCATGGGGCATCGGCCCAAGCAATTCTCGCAGTTCAGACAAAGCCAAATGGTATTGGAACGAAGTATCCGGTCATAGTTTTCTTCTGTCCCTGTCTGCAACAGTCGCATCAGATAACTTGGCGGAAAGTTCATTTCTGAAGCAAGAACACATCCGGCAGTGCATTTACCACATTGATAACAGTGAGACACATCTACACTGGTATACTTGAGCAAATCTCCGGAAATCTTGTTAATGTTTTCCATGTTTACTTGAGAATATATTAGTTAATAGTAAATCGGATTACAAAGGGGCATACATTTGCAACCCTCATGTTGCAAATGTAGATAGAAAAAAAGAAATTTGTGTAGAAGGTTTGACCTTTTTACACAAATTTCTGATGTTTTTAATAATAAATATGGCAATGTTAATGCCAAGGCTCAATTAAATATTTTTTTCTTTAATCAAGTACTCAGCTATCTGAACAGCATTAAGCGCTGCGCCTTTTCTAATTTGGTCACTTACAGTCCAAAAGGTTAAACCGTTCTCATTTGAGAGGTCTTTACGGATACGGCCAACATATACAGGATTTTTTCCTGCAATGAATAAAGGCATTGGATATTCTTTCTTTGCTGGATTATCCTGTAGAACTAGTCCCTCACCTTTTGAGAATGCTTCGCGCGCTTCTTCTATAGAAACAGGACGTTCAGTTTCTATCCAGGTACTCTCAGAATGAGCTCTTAATGATGGAACACGTACGCAAGTTGCGCTGACTTCAATGTCAGAATGCATAATTTTACGTGTTTCGTTATACATCTTCATTTCTTCTTTTGTATAACCGTTATCAGTAAAGACATCTACCTGAGGAATGAGGTTAAATGCCAGTTGGTAGGCAAACTTATCAACAGTAACTTTCTCACCGGCCAATACTTGGCGATATTGTTCGTAAAGTTCATCCATTGCAGCTGCACCTGCACCACTTGCTGCCTGATAAGTTGACACATGTACCTTTTTAATGTGAGATATCTTTTCGATAGCTTTTAGCGCTACTACCATCTGTATGGTTGTACAGTTCGGATTTGCTATGATGCCACGAGGACGATCTTTTGCATCTTCAGGATTTACTTCCGGAACAACCAAAGGAACATCTTTTTCCATACGAAAAGCACTGGAATTGTCAATCATTACAGCACCATATTTAGTAATAGTCTCTGCAAAGTCCAATGAAGTACCGCCTCCGGCTGAAGTAAAGGCGATATCTACACCTTTAAAATCATCGTTGTGTTGCAATAGTTTGACCTCGATTTCCTTACCGCGGAAAGTGTATTTACTTCCGGCGCTACGTTTGGAACCGAATAATACTAATTCATCCATAGGGAAATTTCTTTCATCGAGCACACGAAGGAACTCTTGTCCAACGGCTCCACTAACGCCAACGATAGCTACTTTCATCTTTTCTTTTCTTTTTGTTGTAATTAATACCTTTTTTGTCATACCTTTACAACTGGTATGTATTTGACTGCAAAAGTATAACATTTTGCAATATAAATCTAGATCTAATGAAAAGAATTACATTTATTATCTGTTTTTTATACTCTTTCTGCTGTTTTTCACATGTCAATGAATCTTTCTTGGGTGGAATTTTTAGTTTAAATTCAATTTGGAAAGGGGACGTCAGTTTGTTCAGTACATTACCAAACGGTGAAACTACACAAGTTGCCGGTCAATTACCCGGCGTAATATTCTCTGATCACCTGTCTGAAACGCCATCTCCAGGCTTTGGCTCTGTTGTCTTTAATGAGATAATGGCAAACCCTAATAATGTTAATGGACTTCCTGAGTCTGAATATATCGAATTATATAATCGGACAGATTCGCTTGTTTCTCTCAAGAATAGTGTATTCTATTATGATGGGAAACGGTATTCGCTTCCTGAAATAACTATAGAATCAAAGAAATATGCCATTCTTTGCAATCAAAAATATAAAGACCTTTGGACAGCAAGTGGAATATCCGTTACAGGGGTTCCTTCTTTTCCTACATTGCTGAATACAGGAAAACTTCTTTGGCTCGAGAATGCACAGGGAAATCTGATTTCCTGGGTGGAATATTCTGATTCCTGGTACAATGATAGCAATAAGAAAGAGGGGGGATATTCATTAGAATGTATTGATCCGAATAATCTTTCAAATGATGCATCCAACTGGCAAGCGACTAATGATGCTAAGGGAGGAACTCCCGGAGCTGTAAATTCTGTGAGAAATAGTTTCCCGGATAAGAATTCTATTATAGTTCTCTCTTTTTTCTTGCAATCTCCGGATACACTTGTTCTAAATTTCAGTAAGCCGATGAATGTTTCATCTCTTGCTAAACTAAATAATTATAGCAGTAAGGAGGAAGGTCTCTCATTTGCTGAGGCGATACCAGACTATCCTCGTGGAAGAAATGTAAAACTAGTCTTGAAATCTCCTTTGAAGGCCGGTGAAAAGACCGATTTTGAATTGCATGATTTATTAGATGCTTCAGGAAATCAGTTGCTGGCCCCCATTGAGTTGCAAACATTGCTTCCTGAAAAGATAGAGGCTGGCGATGTTCTTTTTAATGAGATTCTCTTCAATCCTCGTGAAGGAGGAGCTGCCTATATTGAATTATCGAATATTTCAGATAAAATATTATCCTATAATCAACTATATCTTTCTTTCCTGAAAGACGATGGAACTCATTCTTTGCCTATTGCTTTGAGTAAATATCCGGTGAGCTTTCCTCAGCATTCCGATGCGTTTTTTACTAAAAGGAAGGCTGTTGTTTCATCACAATACAACTGTGATGCTTCTCATGGGGTGGAAATACCCGAATTCCCTGATTTTTCCAAAGAAAAGGGCACTTTATTTCTTTTATCGGATCAGGGAGATTTGCTCGATGAAATGGCCTATTCTGAATCTATGCATACCACTTTATTGGAAGACAAACGTGGAGTTTCTTTAGAGAAAAAAGCACCAGGACTTATTTCTACTGATCCTTTAAACTGGGCCTCTGCCGCTTTCTTATCTGGATATGGAACGCCGGGACTTCCCAATAGATGTACTGAACAAACAACCTCTGGTGTCAATGCGAATTTCTGGTTGGAGAAAAACTCTTTTTCGCCAACAGATAGTGAAAATAATAAGCTACAAATTCATTATTCGCTTTCAAAGGAAGGGTTTATGGCTAATATCAGAATCTTTGAGGCATCTGGACGTGAAATTTGCTCCCTGGTTCAGAATAATGAATTATCAGCCGATGGAACGATTGAATGGGATGGAAAAGAACAGAATTCGAATATGTGTCGGGTAGGTCTTTATATAGCCTATATTGAGATTCATAACACAACCGGCGAAATGAAAAGATATAAAATTCCCTTCGCGCTGGTCAGATGAATGTTGTTGCCTTTTTCAGAGAATTCTGTTCACAGAATTCTTTTTGAAAACTCTTCTTTGTTATTTCCTGTTTTTTTTGTTCTTTTGCGTAAGAAATGCAATTTAAATAATATCCTCAGCCTATGCATTTGTTTGACTTAAGTTTACAACTACCTATAACGGATCCTACTTGGATCTTTTTCTTAGTACTGACAATAATTCTTTTTGCCCCGATATTATTGGACCGTTTGCATATTCCTCATATAATAGGAATGATATTGGCCGGTGTGATTATTGGCGGACATGGCTTTAATATCCTGGAACGTGATAGTAGCTTTGAGTTGTTTGGTAAAGTAGGCCTGTATTATATCATGTTTCTTGCTGGTCTTGAAATGGATATGGCTGATTTTAAGAAGAACAAGGATAAAGCTTTTATTTTTGGATTGATAACCTTTACAGTTCCTATGTTATTAGGTGTTTTCAGTGGAATGACCCTTCTAAACTATGGATTATTTACCTCGATCTTACTCGCCAGTATGTTTGCCTCTCATACGTTAATTGCTTATCCTATAATTAGCCGTTATGGACTTAGTCGTTTAAAAAGCGTTAATATTACGGTTGGAGGCACAGCAATAACTGTCACTCTTGCATTGTTTGTTCTGGTAGTAATTGCAGGAATGTTTAAGGGAACAGTTGATTCTTTGTTCTGGGTTATACTTCTTGCTAAGATTGCATTGACCAGTTTTGTTATTATTTTCTTTTTCCCCAGAATAGGAAGATGGTTCTTTCGCCAGTACGAAGATAATGTAATGCAGTATGTTTTTGTCCTGGCTATGCTCTTTCTTGGAGGGGGGATTATGGAATTGGCCGGTCTGGAAGGAATTCTGGGCGCTTTCTTAGTAGGATTAGTTTTTAATCGTTTGATACCACATGTTTCTCCGTTAATGAATCATGTGGAATTTGTAGGTAATGCTCTTTTTATACCTTACTTCCTTATTGGAGTAGGGATGATGATTAATGTAGGTAGTTTCTTTACAGGGGGAGATGCGCTTAAGGTTGCAGCTGTGATTACTATTGTACCCACAATTAGTAAATGGATCTCTGCGGGGATTACTCAGAAGATTTTTAGAATGAATACCAATGACAGGAGAATCATGTTTGGATTAAGCAGCGCAAAGGTAGCTGCATCACTCGCTGCTGTATTGATTGGGCACGGAATTATCATGAGTAACGGAGAACGATTGTTAAATGACGATGTTCTGAATGGAACGGTAATAATGATTCTTGTCACTTGTATTATAAGTTCTTTTGTAACCGAACGCGCTGCGCGAAATATTGCAATGAATAATGAATCCCATGAAAAGACTGGCGAAATAAAAACAGACGAGAATATTCTGATCCCAATATCAAATCCGGACACAATTGTGAATCTTGTCAATCTTGCATTGATTTTTAAAAATCCTAAGAGAAAAGATGGGCTAATTGCTTTGAACGTAGTAAATGATCATCATAGCTCAAAAGTTAAACAAGCTCAGGGTGAAAAATATCTGGAGAAATCAGCTATGATTGCAGCTGCTGCAGAAGTTGAGATGCATACGGTTAGTAGATACGATTTGAATATTGCATCTGGTATTATCCACACCATCAAAGAATATAATGTGTCTGATATCGTGATTGGTCTTCACCGTAAGTTAAATATCGTGGATTCATTCTTTGGATTGACTGCTGAAAACTTACTAAAAAATACTCATCGGCAGGTTATGATTGCAAAATGTTTGATGCCTGTTAATACACTTCGTCGGATTATTGTCGCAGTTCCTCCAAAAGCAGAGTATGAAGCCGGATTTACGAGATGGGTAAATCAGATTTGTCGTATGGGCGATCAGCTGGGCTGTAGGGTACACTTCTTTTCGCATCCCCAGACGTTGGATTGTCTCAAGGTATTAATCAGTAAAAGATTCAAGGGGATAAGAAGTGAGTATACAGAACTGGCCGACTGGAATGACCTGCTTTTACTTACCGGACAGGTAAACTTTGATCATCTTCTAGTAATTGTCAGTGCCCGTAAAGGGTCAATATCTTATGATATTTCATTTGAACGTCTACCTTCTCAACTATCTAAATACTTCTCCAATAATAGTTTATTGATTATTTATCCGGATCAGTATGGAGATCCTCAGGAAAATATAACATTTTCAGATCCTCGTGGACACAATGAATCTCTGAATTATGACAAGATGGGGCAGTGGTTTTATAAATGGTTTAAGAAGAGTTAGTGGTATAGTAGAGAACAATGAACTGCTTTTACTGGGTAAAAAAAATAGAGCGTTCTTAATCGTTGAAGAACAAGGGATGGTACCTACAACCTGAATAGCAAGTTATACGCTGGCAGTTTTCGGATGCATTAGGCAGAATCTGTGATAAAAAGAATTAGAACATGATGATAAAATTAGAAGGAATAACTAAGAGCTTTGGTGATCTTCAAGTACTAAAAGGTATTGATTTGGAAATAGCCAAAGGTGAAGTGGTGAGTATTGTTGGTCCTAGTGGCGCTGGGAAGACAACTTTGCTTCAGATTATGGGAACGCTGGATAAGCCTGATGCGGGAATAGTAAATATGAACGGTCTGGAAATTAACCGAATGAAAGAAAAGGAATTGGCTTCATTCCGTAATAAGCATATTGGATTTGTTTTTCAGTTTCACCAACTGTTACCGGAATTCACCGCTCTTGAGAATGTTATGATCCCGGCATTTATTGCTGGAATATCTACCAAAGAAGCGACCTCAAGAGCTAAAGAGATTTTAGACTTTATGGGATTAGCAGAACGCTCCACTCATAAACCGAATGAGCTTTCAGGAGGAGAAAAACAGCGGGTTGCTGTTGCTCGTGCTCTGGTTAATCATCCTTCAGTGATTCTGGCTGATGAACCTTCCGGCAGTTTGGATACTCGTAATAAAGATGAATTGCATCAGTTGTTTTTTGACCTTCGGGATAGATTTGAACAGACTTTTGTTATAGTCACTCATGACGAAGGCTTGGCCAGGATTACTGACAGAACAATCCATATGTTAGACGGACTGATTATCTAATAACATACATAAGGGGCTAATCGCTCAAAGTCTTTAGATGTGAATTCTTCATATAAAGACAACTCCTTGAGGCTTTTTAAAACTCCCCTTTGCTTTCTGTAATCCACGATTACTTTTGCCTGATAAAAGTTTATGTAAGGATGCGAGGTTAAGCGTTCGATATTAAATTTATTTAGGTTTATCCGATGGATTGGCTCTTTTTTGATAAAGAACCATTTATTCAGTTCTGCTGAAAGATGAGAAATTTCCTGTAACTGACTTACTTTATAGAAACCACCAAGTTGTTGGCGATAGGCAATAATCCTTTTCGCTGTACCGCTGCCAATTCCCGGAATCTTTTTAAGTTCGGTAGTATCAGCCTCATCCAGACTGATAACTGTTCCTTCAGGATATTTGTAGAATCTAAGAGTATCTCGTTCTGTTTTGGCCATGAACTGGCGGAGAGAATCTGCTTTCTTCAGATAATTATCGCCGATGGTGATATAAGGCTTGAGTAGTTTGAATTGTTCTGGTGAAAGACCATATACTTTGGCAAAGGATTCCGGAGTACGAAACTTTCCTCCTTTGGCTCGATAGTGTAATATATTCCGGGCGATATAGGGACGTATCCCTAAGCGGACGAAGGTTATGGAGTCTGCCGTGTTGGGATCAAACGGCGCAAGGATTATTTCTTGTTTTTTGTGGATATAATAATCATTAAAATTCCAGTTCTTATCTCTTTGATGCACTGAGGCCAGAAATTTCTTATAGGTTGTTTCATCAATTTGTTCGCTAACTTTTGTGGATAGATTACTAACAGAAAATACCCAATAAATAAGAAACGCGACCCCAATTAGCCCTACCAGTACATAAAATCCAGTACGCTCGGTCTTAGTAAAATAGAAAAAGTCTTTCCACATTTTGTGTTTCTCTTACAGGGTTATTAGATTCCTTTTTTTAAATCATGAAAAATAAAAAAAGTTTTGTATTTTTGTAAATCAACCTAAACAAATTAATCATGATTAATAATATCAGAAAATATCCATTTTCTATATTGATAGTACTAACAGTGGTTTATCTTTCATTTTTTAAACCGCCCAAGACTCCATTTGATCAAGTACATAATTTTGATAAGTTGGTTCATGTCTGCATGTATTTTGGTCTGTCTGGCATATTTTGGCTTGAATACATGAGAAGCCACCTTAACCGATTTAAAATAACTCATATCTTTATCGGAGCTGTAGTATTTCCTGTTTTATTCAGCGGTTGTATTGAACTTTTGCAAGAATATTGCACTACTTACCGAGGTGGTGACTGGCTTGACTTTGCAGCAAATTCCATTGGCGTTATACTTGCCGGGATTATAGCCTATTTCTTTGTTAAACCCAGATTTTTCTGATTTGATCGCTCTTTTCCTCTATTATAGGTGCTCAATAATTAATCCCAGTTTCATGCTGTTTGAACCTTTAATGAGAAAATAACATCCTTTAGGCTTGTCTTTATTGATTGCTTTAATCACCTCCGAAATATTTTCGTAAGTATCATATGTATGGGTGGTTTGTGCAAACTGGTCACCAATAAGAATCACTCTTTCAAAATGACAACTGTCGATGAAATCGACGATTTTTTGATGCTCTTCAATGCTGCTTTCACCCAATTCTTTCATGTCGCCCAGAATTACGAACTTGTGCTTTGCATCTATTCTTTTAAAATTCCGCAGGGCTGCCATCATGCTGGTTGGATTTGCATTGTAAGCATCAATAATAAGTTTGTTACTCTCAGTCTCTTTTAGTTGTGAACGACTATTCTGAGGCTTGTAATTTATTAGTGCATGATCTATTTTTGCAGGTTCCACACCAAAAAAACGGCCAATAGCAACAGCAGCTAAAGCATTATCAAAATTATATTCACCAATCAGCTGAGTTTGCACGTGATGTATGTTCCCATCTTTCCCAGCCTTCCAATCAAAAGCCAGATATGGCGAACAAGAGGTTATCTTGCCGTTTACATAAAGATTCTCTGTTACTCCATAACGAATCAGAGTTAATCCATCTGCAATATCTATTAAAAAGGGATTTTCATTTTGAATAAAGACAATGGAATCTTCTTTTTGACGCAAGAAATCATAAAGTTCCCCTTTTGTTTTGATTACTCCCTCAAAAGATCCAAAACCTTCTAGGTGAGCTTTGCCCACATTGGTAATAATGCCATAATTGGGCTCAGCTATATTGACTAACGTCTTTATCTCTCCCGGATGATTAGCTCCCATTTCAATGACAGCCAGGTTGTGATGAGCCCGAAGTTTCAGTAAAGTGAGAGGAACTCCTATATGGTTGTTCAGATTTCCTTGTGTATATAGAACATTATGTGATTCAGAAAGTACGGCAGCAATCAGTTCCTTAGTTGTGGTTTTCCCATTTGTACCTGTAATGCCAATAACCCTGGTCCCTAATTGCTTGCGATGAAAGTTGGCTAGCATCTGAAGTGTTTTCAGGCTGTCGTCTACTAATATAATATGCTTGTTTTCAGGGTCAGCATATTGAGCTTCATCTACAACAGCATAGGAACAACCTTCTTTTAAAGCTTTTGAAGCAAAAGAATTGCCATTAAATGTTTCGCCTTTCAGAGCGAAAAATATAGAGCCTTCAAGGCAGTTACGGCTATCTGTTGTCACGATAGGGCATTGAAGATAGATCTGGTAAAGCGCAGGTATAGTCATATCATTCATTTTAAAAGTCATTTTGGCTGCAAACTTAAATAAAATATTGCGATTAATAAGCGTGTAGGATTAAAAAATACTATTTTTACTTCTTTACAGATATAGAACTTGTAATTACAACTAAGAGAAATTAGTAATTTCTTAACTGAAATAGGATATAATATTTATCGGTTTGAATGCAATATGCATAAGTTTAGGCAAATATTACTATCTGATTTTCATGGTTTATAATGGAATATTTACTAAAATAAAAGTGATAGAAGAGAAAAAGATATAGATAATTTAAAAGAGGAATGAGAAAAAAAATGTGTATTTTTGCGTTTGAACTAATTTAAGCTAGTAACAGTAATGAGTCGATCATTCTCCAAAATTATCAATGTAAACGGAAGACTGTTAGATCTTTCATATCCTCAGGTAATGGGCGTTTTAAATATAACGCCAGATTCTTTTTATTCAGGTTGCCGTGTTCAGACAGATCAGGCAATAGCTGATCGTGCCAGACAGATTCTGGATGAGGGAGCTTCTATTATTGATGTCGGGGCTTATTCTTCACGTCCTAATGCAGAGGATATCTCTCCGGAGGAAGAAAAGAAAAGATTGCGTCCGGCATTGAAAATCTTAAATGAGAATCACCCTGATGCCATTATTTCTGTTGATACTTTCCGTGCGGATGTGGCAGAAATGTGTGTAAAAGAGTATGGCGTTGCTATTGTTAATGATATTTCCGGGGGTGAGATGGACAAAAAAATGTTCAATACAGTTGTGAGTCTTCAAGTTCCATATATAATGCAGCACATGCAAGGGACTCCTCAGAATATGCAAGATACTCCTCATTACGAGAATCTATTGAAAGAGACCTTTCTTTATTTTGCGGAGAAAATACAGAAACTTAGTGAAAAAGGACTGAATGATTTAATTATTGATCCAGGATTTGGCTTTGGCAAAACATTGGATCATAACTATGAATTGCTTAATCACCTGGAGGATTTTAGAATCTTTGAACTCCCGATACTTGTTGGATTGTCCAGAAAATCGATGATAACCAAATTACTTGGGATACCTACAAGTGAAGCATTGAACGGAACAACTGTAGTAAACACTATCGCTTTACAAAAAGGGGCGGATATCATTCGGGTACACGACGTGAAAGAAGCTGTTCAAACTGTGAAGATTGTAGAAAAATGTAGAAATAAATAAAGAATATTAGCATGCCTAATTTTGCATTTGGAGTAAAAGACTTTATTGATATACTTTTAGTAGCTTTTTTGCTATATTACACTTATAAGCTGATGAAAGCATCGGGCTCTATAAATGTGTTTGCTGGCATTCTTGTTTTTATTTTAATCTGGCTTGTTGTATCGCAGGTTCTGGAAATGCGATTACTGGGGGCTATTTTTAACAAATTGGTTAGTGTTGGTGTACTTGCACTTATTGTTCTTTTTCAAGATGAGATCCGACATTTTTTGCTTACTCTGGGTTCTCATCAACGCGCCAGCGCATTGGCTAGATTTCTGTCAGGGAGTTCAAAAGAGCAAATGGAGAAAAGTGACATTGTTCCTATTGTACTGGCTTGTCTTAATATGAGCAAACAGAGGATTGGCGCTTTAATCGTTGTAGAACGTAGCATTCCCCTTTATGATATTGTTCGTACAGGTGAAGTGATTGATGCTAATGTAAATCAGCGGTTAATTGAAAATATATTTTTCAAAAACAGTCCTTTACACGATGGCGCAATGGTAGTCAGTAAAAAACGTATCAAAGCCGCAGGTTGTATTCTTCCGGTTTCTCATAACCTAGATATACCCAAAGAACTGGGCCTTCGTCATCGGGCAGCGATGGGCATATCTCAAGTAACGGATGCTCATGCCGTGATTGTCAGTGAAGAGACTGGAGCCATTTCTGTAGCTTTTCATGGTCAGTTCTACTTAAGACTAAGTGCGGAAGAATTGGAAAGCATTTTAACTAAAGAAAATTAATCCAGCATCAGACTCATATAAGGAGACTGGATAGATAAGACAGAAAGTTCTTTAGGTAATTGTTCTATCTTATACCCCATTAATCCTTGGGTAAGTTGCTGAATGCTAATTTTTAAAGAAGTTTTTTTTATCTCTTCTTTTTTAATATTCCCTGATTTCATCGAATAAAAAGCATTGTTTTCTTCGATAAGATTATCAGTTAGATTAAAGGATAGCTCTAATTCCGGATATTGAGTGGCATATATCTGCAACATCTTCTCTGCGTTTATTATTCTTGCCATGCCAAGAATTTCTCCCGTTTCATCGATAGAAGGTGCAATGCAGATTATCTTTTTTGCATTCATTTGGTTTGCAGTCTCAAACAGAAGAGTATTTCTCACATCTTTGTTCTCGAAAAATAGCTCAGGTACATGAAGTGTGTCGCCTTCTACATAGCAAAACACTAAACCAACAATTTTATCTTTCACTCTTGCTGTAAATAAATTGCCTTTTCCCAGATGAAGATCATCTAATATAACCTGGAAATCTTCTTGTGTATGCTGTATGCAACAGGGACGTTCTTTCATTTTTTCATCAAAAAAAGGATAGACGTCTGTTTGCAAGGATGTGAATTCAGAAATAAGATATCTGGAAGAAGGGGACAGTTCTTTAACGGAAAAGATCTGTTCTGAGTTTTCAAAAACTGAAACGTATCCCAATTTAGAGTAGTAGTCAAAAAGCCATTCCTCTGCAGGTATAAGTGTCGTTAATGACATATTGTTTTCCTGCATTCTATGAAAAGACTTTAAAAGTAGCCTTTTCATCGCTCCTTTTTCTCTATAATCAGGATGAGTACATGCTCCGGAAATATATCCGGTTGGAATGATTTCTCCACAGAAAGTCATTGGATAGGGAAGGATCTGCAATGCAGATATGACTTTTCCTTCTTCCTGAATGGAGAGATTCTCCTCTTCATTGTAGCGTTTGGAAAAATACAAATCGGTGAATGC
Organism: uncultured Bacteroides sp.; assembly: GCF_963678425.1. Classification (NCBI taxonomy): domain Bacteria; kingdom Pseudomonadati; phylum Bacteroidota; class Bacteroidia; order Bacteroidales; family Bacteroidaceae; genus Bacteroides; species uncultured Bacteroides sp. The sequence continues at coordinate 332,484 of NZ_OY782853.1, read as the reverse complement.
TTCATTATCTCCGAAGCAAAGATTCCATAAGTCCCTGACCTCCTCTTTCATAGCGCTTTTATTTGTTAATTTTTGCTATGTATTTCTCCAGTAGAATGGCAGGCTGATAAGATAACTTGGCCTTTCTTAATCCTTCTATACCTAAATCTTCTTCTCGATTCAAGTAAATATATTGTTCCGGTATATGACGGGCAAACTCTTGATTAATAATATTATAGGCTCCTTCAATCTGAGTGTCGGCCTTTTCTACATGTATCCCAAAAGTTTCCTGATTAATGGGCATACCAAAGGTGAAAGCTGCTATTTTTCCGCTGACATAGAGTATACCTCCAGTAAGGCCCAGTTCGTCAAAGTGATTTAGTGCATAAGTCAGTGATTTACGTTCATTGCCCAATCCATTTTGTTGTCCGCAGTTATTTGCCCGGCACCATTCTTCTTCAAGTCTCAGGCATTCGCTGATACGGCCGGAAGTGATAGGAGTATATTCATAATCAGAATATGTTTTATAGAACTTATTTACATGATTCCTCTTTGATTGGTATTTCTTTCCTTTTAATTCCGCCAGATCAGTACGCAAATATACATAATCCGCATAATCTCTGTTGGATGAGAATTCAAATCTGTGGGGCATAAGATTTTCTATTTCTTCTTTCGTATTGTTGCAAATACCATACATAAGGAAAGGCTGCCCTTCGGTTTCAGCATCTTCTATGAGACTTTCCAGTATCTTTTTCAGATCTCCTTCACCTACAGGTAACATATAGGCCGGTTTTTGATTCAAATCAAACTTGATCACCAGAAAGCCATCGACTATGGCAAATTGTGTTCCATACATAAACCGCCAGCTACATAGATTAGAGAATGAAAGATCGCAGTTCTTTCTATCGCTATTCATTGTAATAGAGGTGATAACCTCTTTGTCTTCAAGTGTTATATCTTTATATTTTATCATATTTTAGTTATAACAAACTTTATGCCGAATTATTATAGTAATCCCATTAATCTTAAAATAGTAGGGGTTAGAAGTGCTGTGAAGATACCATTAAGGGTTAGCCCCAGACTGGCATATGCTCCATATTTGCCGCTCACATCCATAGCAGTAGATATTCCAACGGCATGGGCTGCGGTTCCCATTGAAAGCCCTTGTGCAATGGGACTTTCTATTTTTAAAAGTGCTAAAATCTTAAATCCGGATATTGCACCAAAAAGTCCTACACAAACCACAACAGCAGCTGTTAGTGCAGGAATTCCGCCAACCGTTTTTGTCACTTCCATAGCTATGGGAGTCGTGACAGATTTGGCAGCAAGAGACAGAATGACCTCTTTACTTGCTCCCAACAATTGAGCAGTAAGCACCACGGAAATAACTCCAATCACACATCCTGCAAGTTGCGACAAAAGAATTGGTAGTAACTGCTTTTTTATTTTCTCAATTTGGAGGTATAGAGGAACTCCCAGTGCCACAATAGTAGGCTTTAGCCAAAATCCAATGAACTGACCACCATTATTGTATGTCTCATAACTGATATTACATACCTTTAGAAAGAGAATCAAAGCGGCAATCGTGAGTAAAATGGGATTAAGTAATACCCACCCAGTCTTTCGTTGCACAAGTTTGGAAAGAAAATAGAGACCGAATGTTATTGCCAGGAGAAATATAGGATTCTCAAGATAATTCATTTGATTTTGCGTATTAATTGATGAACCCATCCGGTTACTACAAGAACCAGAATGGTGCTAATTAGGATTGAAATCACGATTGGCCAGAATTGTGCCTTGATAATATCGAAGTAGAGCATTATCGCAACACCTGGTGGAACGAAGAAGAAACCCAGATTTGCTACTAAGAAATCGGACATTCCCTGTACCCATTGCAGTTTAATCCAATCCAATTTTAGAAAAAGAGTGAGCAACAGCATCCCAATGATGCTCGATGGAAGCTTAATCCCTGTGAGAAAGACAATTAATTCACCCAGGGCTAAACAACCAAATAAAATAGAGCACTGACGTATCATACTATTATCCTATTAGAAACAGTTGCAAAGGTAGGAATTAATAGTCTAAATAACGAAGGAAGTATAATGAATGATTATTATTCTGAAATTACCGATCTCTTCTTTTTAAGAAAATATTTTCCCTTCTTATTTCAGATAGATTGTGGTTCTTAACGATAAGCTAATAAATGAGTTTAAAAAGCGCTACAATAAGAGTGAAAATGAAAAATTATAAATTCGAAAAGCTTTCTGTATTTAAGATTAATAGTTAAATTTGCCCATATTGATAAAGTTTTTAAAATGAAGAATCATATTCTACATATCATTATAGTGCTGTTCATTATGAGCATGTTTTTCTCCTGTCGTCCGGATAGAAAGTCCGTTCTTAATTTGCAGCATGCAGAGGCTTTAATGGAGCAACACCCCGACAGCGCTTTAATACTATTAAACAAGATAACTCCGAATTCTTTATCTACTGAGGATTATGCTCGCTATTGCTTGTTAATAACTCAGGCTAGAGATAAAAATGGTCTGCCTTTAACATCAGATTCGTTGATCAGCGTGGCTGTGGAGTATTATAACGATAAGAAAGATCTAGCGATCAAGGCAAAAACCTATTTCTACGCTGGACGGATAAATCAGGATATGCAGAATACAAAACAAGCGATGGAATATCTCTTAAAGGCTGCCGATTTTGCGGAGGATGGCAAAGATTCTAGATTACAGTATCTGATTTATTATTGTTTGGGAAATCTCTATCTAAATGAGAGTCTTTATGATTCTGCTCTAAAAATGTATCAACAAGCGTTTTATTATTCCCGTTTACAAAATAATAAAGATTATATGGTTTATGCATTAAGGAATGTTGCTTTTACGTACTCAGGAAAAGGAGATAATCGTAATGCTTTAATCTACTATTTTAAAGCTCTGAATATATTACCTAAATCTGATACAGCTACTCTTGTTACTTTACTTAATGAAATAGGGGGACGATATAATGATTTAGGAGATTATTCTCATGCTCTCCAGATTGTGAATAGGGCTATCAATATAGACTTTGATTCTTCAAAGTTACTTTATAGCTATTTTGTTAAGGCGGATATTTATTTTAATACACATCAATTTGATTCTGCATCCTATTATTATAATAAAACGATTCGTAGTTTAGACTTTTATACAAAAACAGATAGCTACAATAAACTGTCAAAGGTAGAAAGATTGCGCGGAAACAAGGATAAATCATTGTTATATAATGATATTTATCTTCAATGTAGAGATTCTCTTGAAAAGCAATTACATTCAGAAATGGTTATTAAGATGCAGAATATTTATCAACATAAAAAGTCTGTGGAGAAAATTCAATATTTGACATTGGAAAAGAATCAGCAAAGAATGATTCTTTATTTAATCAGCGCCATTTCTGTCAGTGTTTTATTGTTTTTAGCTAGTATACTCTTGTTATATCGAAGCAGAAAAGAAAGACAGACCCGAGAGTTAGAGTCGGTTGTTCAGCAGGAGAAAGAAGAAGCCCAAATAGCAAAAACAAGATTGCAAGAGAGTGAACTGATTAGAATCAAAAAGGAGAAAATACTATTGGAAAAAGAGATGGAGTTACGTTCTGACTTCTTCAATAGACTGAATAACCTGACGTTCCCTTTTCTGTCATCAAACCAGAACAAGAATGCTACTATTAGATTGACTGACGATGATTGGGATTCTATTGTAAAAAATACCGATGCTGCATTTAATCATTTTTCAACTCGTTTAATCAAGGCTTTCCCTGATTTGAAAAGAGATGAAATACTCTTCTGTTGCTTAATCAAAATGAAGTTGGGTTTGGGCACATTGTCTTCTGTTTATAGCTTAAGTAAAGATGCTATTTCTAAAAGAAAAGAACGTATCAAGAAAAATAAGATGAAGATTGAAGATGGCCGATCTTTAGATCAATTCCTTACCGATTTTTGATATTTTCTACCCTTTTATTCTCATTTGTCCAATATTACAGCCTCTAATAATTGCATTTATTTGATACAATAAGTTGAATGTCAGTGTTTTAAAGCATTTGTTACTTGTCCAATGCTTTTTTTGAATAATCAGCCTTTATTCTCTATTTTTGTATCAGAGAAATTAAAACATAACATTTTAAAATTAACCATTATGAAAAAGTCATTATTAATTACCCTTTGTTGCTCGCTCTTTTTAGTCTCTTATGTAAGTGCAGAAACAAATACAGAGGCTGATATCCATTTAAAAGCTGGATATGATAAATCGATTAGACCAACGTCAGTAACTTCATCTGTTACTCCCGTAACTGCTACTGTTGATGCTGATTTAGTTACTGTAAACTTTTCTTCGTCAATTGGCTCTACGACTATTACAATTCAAGATTCTTTTGGTGAAGTGGTTTATGAGACTAACTTGAATGTTCAGGGTGCTATAATCTTACCGATCTCTTTGACTGGATTCGAGGCAGGAACTTATACCATAGAAATTGCAACTGCAAAGAAAAGCTGGTACGGAGAATTTGATCTTTAATTTGTTTCTATCGATAGGTTAGATAGTTCTTTACTCTCAGTTTTAAAGCGCTGACTTTCGAAAGGAAGTCAGCGGCTTATATGAATAATGTTATTTGTTATTTAAATGTGGATATAAATATGACTAATATGCAATATAAAACAGGCAATATATGTCGTTATAACGACAATTCAGGAAACCATATAGTGCGTAAGCCTGCTATGATTTGTATGGATACGGTTCATCTTGTCAATAAAAAAATGCAAAAGGAATCAATTATAATCAAAGAAATAAGGCCTAATATATGTGTATTACAAGGTCCGAAAGTCAAAGTGTATCCTCATTCAGAAAGTAATTCTTTACTTGTTGAAATAATCGAAAATTCGAAGAATATAAAAGCTTCTATATTTATATTTACCCTGACAGGGATATTGTTGCAAATGGTTCAAGTGAAAGATGCTAGAACCCTTGTCAACATTCCTTTGCAGGAAAATGGAAAATATCTTATGAATATTCAAATTGGTAGGGAAGTGTCTACTTGGAAAATAACAAAGGAATAATTTTTTAATATATATGAGCTTATGCTGAGTGCATTTAAATAATTTTTTTAAATTTGCAGGGTGTTTATTATGAAAACAGATAATGAAATATCCTATTCTATATTCTTTTGTTCTGCTACTTTTAGTTTGTTCCCTATTTTCTTGTAGTCATGATGTATCGTCTTCTGACACATTAAGGCAAGTTGAAATTTTATTGGATAAACATCCTGATAGTGCATTAACCTTGCTGAATAAAGTCAATTCCCATTCTTTAAAAAGATCAGATGATGCCCTATATTGTTTATTGATGACAAAGGCTCTGATCAAAAACTCTCTTCCGATAACTTCTGATTCCCTTATTAATATTGCACTTGAATACTATAAAGATAGTGGAGATTCCTTAGCCGAGGGTGATTCTTATTATTATGCTGGTCGGATAAGTCTGGAAATGCAGGACTCTAAACGTGCAATGGAATTGTTGCTAAAGGCTGCAGATCTTACCGAAAATAGCAATGATTATAAGTTGCAATACCTAATCTACTATTATTTAGGAGAACTTTATATTGGTGAAAATTTATATGATTTTGCATTAAAGAAGCTAAATAAAGCATATTATTTTTCGCGATTACTGAATGATAGTAGTTATACGGCTTTTGTACGAAGAGATATCGCTATTTCATTTTCAGGGAAAAATAGTAATGATAGCGCATTGAATTATTATTATCAGGCTTTAAACATTTTGCCTCAAAAGGATACCGCTACTCTTATTATTTTATTCGATGAAATGGGCGGAATTTATAATACTACCGGCAATTATGCTAAATCCATCCAATTAGTTAACCGTGCAATTAGTTTAAAACCTGCATATAAAGAATTATTTTATGGTTATTTGATTAAAGCACGTGTTTATTTGAATACACAACAATATGATTCCGCAAATTATTATTATAACAAAACGATTCATAGCCCTTATATATATACCCGTGCTTCTAGCTATGAAGGGTTAGCTCGCGTTTACAGCGTTAAAGGGAATTATAAAGGCGCCTTTCAATTAATGCGTACTTTTAATAAATGTAGAGATTCTATCGATTTGCAGACAAAAAGTGCTGCTATTATTGAAATGCAGAATATCTATCAGCATGAAAAGTCAAAAGAACAGATTCAACGCCTTATTCTCGAGAAAAAAGAACAAACGATAAACTTCTATCATTGGGGGCTTCTTTCTTTTATTTTTCTTCTTTTGTTATGCGGAACTTTTTTTATATACAGAAATTTAGCAAAGAAGAAATTATTAGAAAAAAGTAAGATCCTATTGGAACAGGAAAATAGGTTGATAAAGATGCGGGAAAAAGAGTGTAAGTTGCGGGAAGATTTCTTTAAAAAGCTTAATAATATAAAGAAGATACCGTCCTTGGGTGTAACTAATGAAAATGAAAAGATAGAATCTTTAGATATAACAGCCAAAATTTCCTTGACAAGTAGCGATTGGGAGGAACTTATCCGAAACATAGACATTGCTTATGACCATTTTACAGATCGATTAACCAAGGCTTATCCTAATTTAAATATTCAGGAGATTCATCTCTGTTGCTTAGTAAAGATTAAGGTTGCACGAAATGATTTGGCTAATATTTTTTGTATTACTCCTCAAAGTGTGAAAACGACAAAATATAGAATAAAGAAAGACAAGATGGGAATTACTGATAAGAATATAAGTTTGGATCTTTTCCTCGAAAAATTCTAAATAGAGCTTTTATTATACTCGAAAGTTCATTTTGTTACCTTGGAGTCTGAATAGATAAAATTAAATCTCTGATTATTAGATATATAAATATTTGATTTTGTTACCCTGATTTGCCACTTTCTTATTGTTTTATTCCCGAAATTTGTGTCCATGCAAGTAATAGATATCCCGGGGAGGGCTATAAATGAAATAATGGTTAGGAATTTTGGTCGGTAATAAGTGGTAGTTTAAGCGAGCATTTGGTTATTACTCTCTTCCCCGGGGAATCTGTTCTTGTTCTAAATTCTACTTTTTGTTTATAACTATATTCCTTCTTAAACTTATCTTCAAGAATTCAATTATTCAAACGGGTAATTCTTATCTTATATGGTTAACTTGTTCCATATTTGATTTTGTATTATTACTGGTTTCATTTTAGAACAATGATCCTCATGCAATTGTTTAAACCTTTATGTTATCTTGAATAGAAAACTTATTTGTATATTTGTCATAAATCAACTATAATTTATTTGCAATGGATATTGATAAAAAGACAAAAAATGATTTTGTTCGTTTTCAACGGAATGAGATAACAGAAAGTATAGTTTATACGCGCCTTGCTTCAATAGAGAAAGATAGTGCTAATAAAGATGTTCTCTTAAAGATTGCGGCAGAAGAATCTGGGCATGGACGTATGTTCCATAAACTGACAAATGAAAGTCCAACCCCCAATAAATGGAAAATTGCAAAATATTATTGGCTTGCTCGTTTGTTTGGTTTGACTTTTGCCATTAAATTAATGGAAGCAGGTGAGGCTAATGCTCACGAGAACTATGATCAATATGCAAATTTTCCAGAATTACTTCGTTTGAGTCATGAGGAACAAGAACATGAAAAGAAGCTTATCGGATTGATTAATGAAGAACGGTTAGAGTATATGGGTTCTGTGGTTCTGGGATTAAACGATGCTTTGGTAGAGTTTACAGGTGCTTTAGCTGGTTTTACACTTGCTTTGAGTGATTCTAAACTTATTGCTTTAACGGGAAGTATCACAGGTATTGCTGCTGCTCTTTCAATGGCTTCTTCAGAGTATCTTTCTACCAAATCAGAAGGTGATAAAGACAAGCATCCTATAAAAGCGGCAATTTATACTGGTTTTGCTTATGTTGTAACGGTCGTGGCTTTGGTTACTCCTTTTATATTATGTTCTAACGTCTTTATAGCGTTGGGTATAATGCTTTTTATGGCCTTGTTGATTATAGGACTCTTTAATTATTATTATTCGGTGGCAAGGAGTGAAAGTTTCAAGAAACGTTTTACGGAAATGGCAATTTTAAGTTTTGGTGTAGCCGCAATCAGCTTTTTAATTGGTTATGCATTGAAAGTCTTTACAGGAATTGAAGCCTGAGCATAATAACCGTTTTTTTATTTTAATGTTAAAGTATGCAACTTTGGCATCCATATAGAATAAATAATATCCTATTTTGTAATATTGATATTGCATTTATGTGTAATTTTGCATCGGGAAAGTCAATCACTTCGATATCAAAACACATAAATATATCATTCTATCATGGATTTAATTAATGAAATTATTGCGCGTGCGAAAGCTGATCGCCAGCGCATTGTCCTTCCTGAAGGAACGGAAGAACGTACATTGAAGGCTGCCGATCAGGTTCTGGCAGATGGAGTGGCTGACTTGATTCTTCTTGGTAACCCTGAAGAAATTAAAAGCTTAGCTGCAAAGTGGGAGCTCAAGAATATAGCAAAGGCTGAAATTATAGATCCTGCTAATCACCCAAAGAAAGAGCAATATGCAGAGTTACTTTGCGAACTTCGGAAGAAAAAAGGTATGACGATTGAAGAAGCTCGTAAATTGGTTCTTGATCCATTGTACTTGGGATGCCTTATCATTAAAAGCGGTGATGCTGATGGACAGCTAGCTGGAGCTCAGAACACAACAGGAAATGTTCTTCGCCCTGCATTGCAGATTATTAAAACAGCTCCTGGCATTAGTGTTGTATCTGGTGGTATGTTACTTATAACTAAGGCTACAGAATATGGTAAGGATGGACTTCTGGTTATTGCTGATGTTGCTGTGTTGCCAAATCCAACCGCTGAAGAACTTGCACAAATTGCTGTAGCTACAGGTAGAACTGCACGCGTGCTCGCAAACATAGAACCTAAAGTGGCAATGCTTAGTTTTTCTACAAAAGGCAGTGCAAAGCATGAAATGGTTGACAAGGTAGCTGAAGCTACTCGTTTAGCAAAAGAATTAGATCCTGATATGCTTATTGATGGTGAACTTCAGGCAGATGCTGCTCTTGTTCCTTCTGTTGGAATGAGTAAGGCTCCGGGAAGTGCTATTGCAGGACAAGCTAATACATTAGTATTCCCTTCACTGGAAGTAGGTAACATTGCTTATAAACTTGTACAACGTTTAGGTGGTGCTGAAGCTGTAGGTCCGGTTCTTCAGGGAATGGCTGCTCCTGTTAATGACCTTTCACGTGGCTGTTCAATTCAGGATATTTATAGAATGATTGCAATCACTGCAATTCAAGCTATTGGAGCAAAAAAATAAAAAAACAGAAATATGGCAGAAATGATTAAAGAACCAATTGAGAACTACGGATTAAGTTCAAAAGACCGTAAGAAAACTTTGTTCTCTAAGATTGGTATCGTGGGCTGCGGAAAAGAAGGCTCCAAAATTGCAACAGTTGCTGCTACAGCCGGTATAGAAGTCGTATTCCTGGAAATCAGTGATGAAAAGATACAGAAAGCTTTTGATCGTATCGCTGGTGAACTTGATATGCGTATTGCAACATGGGGACTTACTGAGTCTGAAAAGAAAACAATTCTTGGACGTATTACTGGAACGTTGGCTTTTGATGCTTTCAAGGATTGCGACTTTGTGATTGAAGCAGTACGTTATGATGAGAATGGAGAGAGAAGTCTGAAGCATCGTAAAGAGATTTTTCAAAATCTGGAAGCTGTTTTGGCTGAAGATGCTATTATCGCAACCAATGCTTCTTCTGTAGTAATTACAGAACTGGCAGCTGAGCTTCAGCATAAAGAACGCTGCGTATGCTTACATTTTGTAATGATGCAGCCTCAAAGCCGTGTTATGGAAATTGTTCGCGGACTCTATACTTCTGACTCTTGCTATAATAAGGTTTGTCAGTTTGCTAAACTGATTAGCTATGATTATGTGACAGTAGAAGAATCTGCAGGCTTGGTTAACAACCGTTTGTTCTTTACTCTGTTGAATGAGGCTTGTGCTATTCTTCAGGAAGGTTTGACTACTCCAATTGAGATTGACTCGATCATAAAATTTGGTTTGGGACAAAGACAAGGCGTATTCTGTATGGCTGATCAAATGGGCATAGAAAAAATTGTTCCTCAGATGGAAGACTTGTATCAGGAATTTGGGTCTTTGAAATATAAACCATCTCCATTGTTACTCCGGTTAAATCGCGCTAAGCGTTGGGGAGTAAGCACAGGCATGGGTTTCTATGCTTATGATGAAGAAGGGAACCGTATGATTAATGAGAATGAGAAAAAATAGAAAACTATGAAAATATTAGTGCTCAATTGCGGTAGTTCGTCCATCAAATATAAATTGTTCAATATGGACACTAAAGAGGTGATGGCTCAAGGCGGAATAGAAAAAATAGGATTAAAAGGTTCTTTTCTTAAACTGACTCTTCCTAGCGGGGATAAGGTTATGTTGGAAGGAGAAATTCTTGAACATACAGCCGGTATTGAATATATTCTTGGAGTCTTAGTTAGCGAAAAATATGGTTGCATCAAATCTTTGGATGAAATTAATGCAGTAGGACACCGTGTGGTTCATGGAGGAGAGAAGTTTAATAAATCTGTGCTGATTACTGATCAGGTAATTGAAAAGATTGTGGAATGTATAGACATTGCACCACTTCATAATCCACCAAACTTGAAAGGTATCCGTGCCGTTTCAGAATTAATGCCAAATGCACCTCAGATTGCTGTATTCGATACTGCTTTCCACCAGACTATGCCAGATTATGCATATATGTATGGCATACCTTACCAACTTTACAAGAAATATGGCATTCGCCGTTATGGCTTCCATGGAACCAGTCATCGTTACGTTTCTAAGCGTGTATGTGAATTTCTTGGCATTTCACCTGAAGGGCAGCGTATTATTACTTGTCATGTAGGTAATGGGGGGTCTGTTTCTGCTATTAAGGATGGGAAATCTATTGATACTTCAATGGGATTTACTCCTGTAGAAGGTTTATTAATGGGAACACGTGCAGGAGATATTGATGCCGGAGTTGTTTCTTATATCATGGATAAAGAGATGATTGGTACAGCTTCAATTTCTACATTATTAAATAAACATAGTGGAGTTCTTGGAGTGTCAGGTGTTTCCAGCGATATGCGCGAACTTGATGCTGCATGTCAGGAAGGAAATGAACGTGCTATTCTTGCCGAAAAGATGTATTACTACCGTATTAAAAAATACGTAGGTGCTTATACTGCAGCTTTAGGTGGAGTTGATATTATAGTATTTACCGGAGGTGTTGGTGAAAATCAATCAAGATGCCGTTCTGAAGTTTGTGATGGCCTTCAATATATGGGAGTTTCTCTTGATCAGGAATTGAATAATAAAATTCATGGCGATGAGGCTGTTATCAGTACTCCTGATTCTAAAGTTAAAGTGGTTGTAATTCCTACAGATGAAGAATTTATGATCGCTTCTGATACTATGCAGATTTTATCCGCGAAATAAAATACGTACATAATAATAAGAAAAAGAGGTATAAGACTTGTTCCTATACCTCTTTTTCTTTATTATAAGGTAGATATTATTCTTTGATATCTCTTAATTCCCAACCAAGAGCACTGGCGCCAAGAACTGCTGCATCAGAATCTTTAAGTTCAGATACAAGAAGTTTTGTTTTTCCTTTGAATATATTCAAAACATTCTTATCAAGGGCATCTTGAACAGGTTTCATGATGTAATCGCCTGATTTTGCTAATCCACCGAATAAAATAATTGCTTCAGGGCTTGAAAAGGCAACAAAGTTAGCCAAAGCTTCACCCAACAAAGAACCTGTGAATTCGAATATCTCCTGAGCTAGTTTATCCCCTTTTACTGCAGCATCAAATACATCTTTTGAAGTAATTTCTTCAGAAGAAATATTTCGAAGCAGACTTTCATCAGAACGGGCAACCAAGAATTCACGTGCTGTACGGGCCACACCTGTTGCCGAACAGTAAGCTTCCAGACATCCTTTACGTCCGCAACCGCACATTCTTCCGTTTTCGTGACGTACAATAACATGTCCTAATTCGCCGGCAAAGCCATCATGTCCATACACCACCTGACCGTTAATAACGATTCCGCTACCAACACCTGTGCCAAGGGTAATCATGATAAAATCTTTCATACCACGTGCTGCACCATAAGTCATTTCGCCTACAGCTGCTGCATTTGCGTCATTGGTTAGAGCTGTTGGAATGCCAAGTCTTCGCTCAAACAGTTCAGCTAAATGGATTACGCCTTTCCATGGAAGGTTAGGAGCAAATTCAATGGTTCCGCTATAAAAGTTACCGTTTGGAGCTCCAATACCGATGCCTTTAATTTTTTCTATACCCCCTTCGGATTCAATAAGAGGAAGCAGGTTTTTGCATACAGCATCTACATAATCCTCTACTTTATCGTATGCCTGAGTCTTTACAGATCCGCTGCATAAAATTGTACCACGAGCATCTACGATGCCAAAAACACTATTTGTTCCACCTATATCAATGCCTACAACGTAGGGCTTTCCCATGCTTGAAATCATTATGTTATTTGTTATATGGTTGATTATTAAATCACAAATAACGCAAAGATGATTGACTCTACAAAATCTTTTTGAAATTTTCTTTCATCCTTTTGCAACTTTTTGTACTTTGGTTGCGTCTAATAGAGAAAAACAGCTTAAGTATGATACATTTAGAAGACATAAACAAGACCTATTATAACGGAGCCCCTCTTCATGTGCTCAAAGGAATTAATCTTGATATTGAACGTGGTGAGTTTGTTTCCATTATGGGGGCATCAGGCTCAGGAAAATCTACTTTGCTCAACATTCTAGGTATATTAGATAACTATGATACCGGAGATTATTATCTAAACGATGTTCTTATTAAAAAATTGAGTGAAACCCGGGCTGCTGAATATCGTAACCGGATGATTGGGTTTATTTTTCAATCTTTTAATCTTATTTCTTTTAAGAATGCGATGGAAAATGTGGCATTACCGCTTTTTTATCAGAATGTAAGCCGAAAGAAAAGAAATATTCTGGCGATGGAATATCTGGATAAACTGGGACTCAGGGAATGGGCACATCACATGCCAAATGAACTTTCCGGAGGACAGAAACAGCGTGTAGCTATTGCTCGGGCGTTGATCTCACAACCTCAGATTATTCTTGCAGATGAGCCTACCGGTGCTTTGGATAGTAAGACTTCGGATGAGGTTATGCAGATTCTTAAGGATGTAAATGACCTTGGTATGACTTTGGTGGTTGTCACCCATGAGTCAGGAGTGGCTAATAGGACAAATAAAATAATTCATATAAAAGATGGAATTATTGAATCTGTAGAAGATAACGCTAATCACAACCTGTCTCCTTTTGGAGCTGGTAAAATGATGAAGTAAAATATGAAGATAGGAATTGATATTTGGCAAGAAATATATAGTACGATAAAGCAAAATAAGTTGCGAACCGTGCTTACCGGGTTTTCCGTTTCATGGGGAATCTTTATGCTGATTGTTCTTATGGGATGGGGTAATGGAATTATACATGCTTTTGAAGATGCTTCGGCTGATATGGCAAAAAACTCCATTAGAATATTCCCTGGTTGGACCAGTAAAACTTATCAGGGGCTTGAATCTAACAGAAGAATTCAGTTTGACAATAATGATGTGAACATTACCAAAAATAAATTCACGAATAATGTGGTTTTAGCAGGAGCAACGGTGAGCGAGAGCGGAATTACTCTTTCCAATAAAGACGAATATGTTTCGTTAGAGTTGGATGGCGTTTTTCCATCATATACAAATATTGAACCTGTAAAGTTAGACCAGAACGGTGGTCGTTTTATCAATGATCTGGATATAAACCAGAGAAGGAAAGTCATTGTGATACATTATAAAACAAAAGAAGTTCTCTTTCGTAAAGAAAGTGCTATAGGTAAATTTGTGAATGCCGGTGGAGTTACTTATCAAGTGGTTGGTATTTACAGAGATAAGGGTAACAGGGATGCACGTTCTGCTTATATTCCTTTTACTACAGCTCAAACTATCTATAATAAAGCAGATACAATAGATAATATAATCTTCACGACACGTAACCTAAATACCGTGGCTTCAAATAAAGATTTTGAAAAGGAATATCGCAAGACTTTAGGTAGTCATCATCGTTTTGATCCTGAAGATATGAACGCAATGTATATATGGAATCGTTTTACGCAATATCTGCAACAACTTACAGCCAAGACTATTCTGACTACAGCAGTTTGGATAATTGGTATATTTACTTTGTTGAGTGGTATTGTCGGGGTAAGTAATATTATGTTGATTACTGTGAAGGAAAGAACTCGTGAATTTGGTATCCGTAAAGCTTTAGGAGCATCACCAGCGTCTATTTTGTGGTTAGTTATTCTGGAGAGTATACTTATAACGACTATTTTCGGGTATATTGGTATGGTTGCTGGAATCGGACTGACAGAATATATGAACGCTGTAGATGGAGTTAAATCGTTTACTATAGGAGGAATGGAAAATACAGTATACAAGAATCCTACAGTGGATATTGACATTGCAATAAAGGCAACAGTGACTTTGATTGTTGCCGGTACGTTGGCGGGATTTTTCCCTGCCAGGAAGGCTGTGAAGATTAGACCAATTGAAGCATTAAAAGCAGAATAATTATGAAATTTACAGATATAGATTATTGGGAGGAAATCCTCATAACTATTACCCGCAACAAAACACGTAGTATGTTGACCGCTTTTGGTATTTTCTGGGGAATATTTATGCTGGTTGCCTTAATCGGGGGAGGTAATGGCTTGCAGCAGATGATGAGCCGTAACTTTGCCGGATTTGCAACGAACTCGTGTTTTGTTATTAGTCAGCAGACTAGTGAACCTTATAAGGGATTCCGTAAAGGCCGTAAATGGGATTTGGAAAATAATGATGTGGCAACGCTTCGAAGCCGTATTTCTGATATTGAAGATATAACTCCCAACCTTTTCCGATGGGGAGCTAGTGTCGTTCGTGGCGATAAAAAGGGTACGTTTGTTGCTAAGGGAGTATATCCTTCTTATGACAAAATTGAAAAGCAAACAATGTTGTATGGTCGCTTTATTAATGATGTTGATATAAGTGAGCAGCGTAAAGTCTGCACTATTGGTACCCGTATATATGAAACACTATTCAAAAAAGGACAAGATCCCTGCGGACAGTACATTCGTGTGGATGGAATCTATTACCAAATTGTAGGTGTCTGCTCAGGAGTCAGTAATATCAATATTGGCGGGTCAAGTGAAGAGATGGTAAATATTCCTTTTGCTACTATGCAGCAAGCTTACAATATGGGGAAAATAGTACATATAATCTGTTTAACGGCTAAGCATGGCGTATCAATAACTTCTTTAGAACCCAAGATACAAGAATTGATAAAGTATAATCACCTGATATCTCCCAAAGATCCTCAGGCAGTGATGGTTCTGAATATGGAAGAGATGTTTAAGATGGTAGACAGTTTGTTTACTGGTATCAGGACACTTGTATGGCTTGTTGGATTAGGAACATTACTTGCCGGTGCTATCGGTGTGAGCAACATAATGATGGTTACCGTTCGTGAGCGAACTGTGGAGATTGGAATTCGCCGGGCAATTGGTGCTCGTCCTCGTGAGATAATGCAACAGATTCTTTCTGAGAGTATGGTGTTGACGGCCATTGCCGGCCTAA
This sequence comes from uncultured Bacteroides sp., assembly GCF_963678425.1. Lineage (NCBI taxonomy): Bacteria > Pseudomonadati > Bacteroidota > Bacteroidia > Bacteroidales > Bacteroidaceae > Bacteroides > uncultured Bacteroides sp. The sequence goes on along the minus strand of NZ_OY782853.1, from coordinate 316,704 downwards.
CCGGAATCTCATTTGCAGTTTTGATTCTTCAGGTTGCTGAAGTAGGGATTACAGCCAGTGGCACGGTTGCTCACTTTCAGGTTTCTTTCTGGACGGCAATAGGAATGGCACTTCTGCTACTCTCTCTGGGATTGTTTGCCGGACTGGCGCCAGCTTACCGGGCAATGTCAATAAAACCTATTGATGCTATGCGTGATGAATAATGATTTAATAAAAACGATAATAACTATAGAAATAATAAAATAGTATGAAAAAGTACATCAGAATCTTTTTAATAGTGGTTGTAGCTGCCATTTTTATCAGCACATTTGTTTTTCTTTATGTTAAGTCTCAACCCAAAGAAATAAAGTATGAAATTGTAACTCCAAAGGTTGCCGACATTGAAAAAAGTACCGTGGCTACAGGTAAAGTAGAACCTCGTGACGAAATTCTTATTAAACCTCAGATTTCTGGTATTGTGGCTGAAGTCTACAAACAAGCCGGCCAGTCTGTAAAGAAGGGAGAGGTAATTGCCAAAGTAAAGGTAATTCCGGAATTGGGACAATTGAACTCTGCCGAAAGCCGCGTTCGTATTGCAAACATCAACTACAAGCAAGCTTTACAGGAATATGACCGTCAGAAAAGTCTGTTTAAAGATAAATTAATCAGCAAGGAAGAGTTTGAAAAGAGTGAAGTATCAATGAAAACTGCTAAAGAAGAAGTTTCAACTTCAAAAGACAATCTCGATATTGTAAAAGAAGGTATTACCAAAAATTCTGCTACATACAGTAATACGATGATTCGTTCTACTATTGACGGATTGATTCTTGATGTGCCTATTAAGAAAGGAAACTCAGTTATTATGAGTAATACGTTTAATGATGGTACCACTATTGCTACTGTAGCCAACATGAAGGACCTTATCTTTAAAGGAAAGATAGATGAAACTGAAGTAGGCCGCATTAAAGAAGGAATGCCTATCAAGCTAACGATTGGTGCTTTGCAAAATCTGAAATTTGATGCTGAGCTAGAATATATATCTCCGAAGGGAGTTACAGAAAATGGTGCTAATTTATTCGAAATAAAAGCTGCAATCCATGCTTCTCCGAATGTGAAGATCCGTTCAGGTTATAGTGCTAATGCAGAAATTGTGCTTGAGCGAGTGGGAAAAGTATTGTCTGTGCCCGAAAGTACAGTAGAGTTTTCCGGAGATTCAACTTTTGTTTATGTCCTGAAGACAGATAAGCCCAAACAGACTTTTGATAGAAGACGTGTAGCCGTAGGCGTAAGCGATGGAATAAAGATTCAAATAAAGGGTGGTATTACAGCTAAAGACAAAGTGCGTGGGGCTGTGATTGAAGAGAAGAAGCCTGATGCAGAAAACAAAAACAACTAATTCTATGAAAAAGTATATCATTCTTATTGCAGTATTACTATTTTCCGGAGGGGCTTTTGCTCAGCAAAGCTGGTCTCTCAGGGATTGCATAGAGTATGCTTTGAAGCATAATATCCAGATTCAGAAACAGGAAATTGCAAACGAGCAACAGAAAGTGGAACTGAACTCAGCAAAGAATAAGAGACTTCCCGATTTAAGCGGAAGTATGTCTCAGGATTTTAGGTTTGGGCGCGCAACTTCTCCTGTGGATAACTCTTATGTGAATAAAAACAGCAGTAACAGTAGTTTAGGTCTTAACGCCAGTGTGCCAATTTTTACAGGCTTTCAGATACCAAATAATATCGAATTAAGTAAGCTTAATCTGAAAGCTGCCACTGAGGATTTGAATAAAGCCAGAGAAGATATAAGTGTAAATGTGACTTCCGCATTTTTACAAGTCCTTTTTAATGAAGAATTGTGTAAAGTGGCCAAGGAACAGATTAACCTCAGTAAGGAACAACTCGACAGAATTACCCGGATGGAAGAGGTAGGAAAAGCTTCAACCGCTCAGGTATACGAGGCAAAAGCCAATCTGGCTCAGGATGAACTATCTGCTGTGCAGGCGGAGAATAACCGCAAGCTGGCTATTCTTGAACTTACACAACTACTGGAACTTTCAACTCCAGAGGGATTCTCTATTGTTTCTCCTGAAATGGAACCGGGATTCGGGGCTTTAAGTACTCCGGAAGATATTTATACTCAGGCTATTGTTAATAAACCGGCAGTGTTGGCTGCCCAGTATCGTTTGCAGGGAATGGACAAGAATATTAAGATTGCACAGGGAGCTTATTACCCCACACTCTCTCTTAACGGATCATTAGGTACCGGATATTATACCATGTCGGGTATTACCAGTAATGGCTTTGGTAAGCAATTGAATGATAATTTCAACCAATATATTGGCCTTTCATTAAGTATTCCTATCTTTAATCGTTACGAAACACGTAACAGGATAAAGACAGCTCGATTAAACTATAGTACTCAGGCTCTTCAGTTAGAAGAATCAAAAAAAGGACTCTTTAAAGAGATTCAACAGGCTTATTACAATGCTGTGGCTGCGCAGGCCAAATATACTTCCAGTAAGACTGCTGTTGAAGCGAGCGAAGAATCATTTAAGTTGATGCGCCAGAAGTATGAGAACGGAAAAGCTACATCTGTAGAATTTAATCAGGTAAAAGTGAATCTTATGAAGGCTTCTTCTGATCGTATTCAGGCTAAATATGATTATTTATTCAGAACAAAGATTCTTGATTTTTATAAGGGAGTTACACTTGCTCTGTAAGAATAACTGCTATCTTTGTAGTTCTTATTTTATTCTTTAAAAGATAGCTATGCGAAAGAGCCTTTTGTTATTTATTGGGATATTGTACGGACTCTCATTTTGTTTGCCGTTATATTCCCAAGTCGAAATAAAGTCGTTTACTGATGGTTTATCTCCTTTCCTTAATGGGCAGGAGGTAATTTTTAGTTGTCCGTTAACAGTCACAAAAACATATTATAGCAGTCCATCGGGAGATATTATCCTTTCTCCCGATCTGCTTTATTCTCCTACCGAGGTAGCTTTGCCAGGTATTGAGACAAACAATCTTGCAACTCAGAATAACCAACGAAAGCTTACCCTGAAAAGCAGTGCTTTTACTTACACAGATAGCAACCATACGTTGCGAACCGGGAGCAAGGTTACCGGATTGCGCGGCACCTTATACTACAGTAATGGCACTTATTCGCTGACCCCTACAGTACAACCGGTATTCTCGGGCAATGAAAGAACCCTATCTCCAGAAAGTGTTGGAGCATGCAACCTGAAAGTGGCCAGCTTTAATGTGGAATATTACATTGCCGATAGTTTAATGTGGAACCTAAAGTACGGAGCCGCTAACCGGAAAGAGTTTACCCATCAGCGGGCAAAGATACTGGCAGCCCTCAAAGGATTGGATGCAGATATCTATGCTCTTTGCGAAGTGGGAGAGGGGAATACCTCTGTAACCGATTTGGTGAACGGCTTAAACGAAGTAACCTCATCAAATAACTACGCTTATGTGGCGGATAACGACTATTCTGAAAGCACATATACCAAGAATGTATTTATTTATAATAAGACCAGGGTTACTCCATATAGTTCTCTTTATAAATTTGGAATCAAGGGCTTTCAGCTTCGTCAGATAGCACAGGCATTTGATCTGAATAGTAATGGGGAACGGGTGATTATCACCGTGAACCATCTCAAGGCAAAATCGGACTCAGGGTCGGGAAATAATGCCGATACCGGCGATGGACAGGGAAGTTTTAACTATCAACGGATTACTCAGGCTCAGTTGGTTGTGAATACACTCAATAAACTTACTACTTATTACGGTGACCCCGATGTACTGGTGGTGGGCGATATGAATTCTTACTCCATGGAAGACCCTATCAAAGTATATACGGGTGGCGGACTTGTCAATCAGTTGAAACGTTATTCTCCATCAGACTACAGTTATGTGTATAGTGGGAATGTGGGTTACCTTGATCATTCACTGGCCACCTCCACTCTTAGCTCTCAGGTAACCGGAGCTCGCCCTTGGCACATCAATGCCGACGAACCTTCTTATTTTGGATATGAGTATTCAACTTATTATTCTGCCGATCCTTACCGCTGTTCCGATCATGATCCGATAGTAACCGGACTTAATCTGGGCGCTAATGGTACAGGTCTTGGTTATGCTGAGGCTAAAGATGCAGATAAGCTGCAGGTCTTTGGTGAATCATCTCAGGGATACCTTACGCTTTGCGCCGGACAAATAGATAGAGTAGAGTTACTTTCAGCAAGTGGACAGCTAATTTTTTCGGCAAGAAACGCCACATCCGGTGAATATTTTTTGCTTCCTACAAATGCTTTGCTAAAAGGATTCTATCTGATTCGTGCATTCAGCGGAAAGAAAGTTCTGACCTCGAAATTACTTATATCCTAGAAGCTCATAGCTTAGGTATTTATTCGCCATATATTATTTTTTATTCGTTATGTTTTCATGGAAAGGTCTACAGGCAATTGTATAAATGAGTAGACTTTTATGGAGTAAGGAGTACACTCTATTGCCAATCATTGGCCATCTTTTAGAAATGTTCCGCCTATTATTTACTTAACTATCTATTTCTTTTAAATTAGTGAACAGGTTACGATAGAAATATTTACTTTTGCACCGCAAAACTATGCAAACGGATTTTATATTCAGTATGGGACATAAAACGAAAATAGGTATTCTGGTTACTCTTGGCTTGTTTATTGTGGCTCTTATTGCAGCCTACTTTAGCAGAGATTTACTGTTGAATAGCTATGCAAAAGAGAAATTTGGCGAACTGAAAGAAGAATACGGTCTGAATATTACTTACGACCGCCTTCATATGCCCGGAATTAGTGAAATAGAAATAGAGCATTTAGCGGTAGTTCCCGACCAAAGAGACACACTCTTAACGCTTCGGTCTGCACAGATTGACCTTAGCTTCTGGAAAATGCTTACTCTGAATGCTGAAGTAAATCAGATTAATACCGATGGACTTCATGTTAGTTTCGTAAAGAAAGACTCTCTTTCCAACTACGATTTCCTGTTTAAAAAGAATAAAAAGGAAGAGGCGAAAGAGAACGAGAAGAACTATGCCGAAAAAGTTTCCCACATTCTGCATCTGCTATTTGGCTCTTTGCCTGATAATGGAGATATGAAGGATATTGTAATAAGTCACCGACGAGACACGACCTATACCGAGGTGCAGATTCCCACGCTTCACATCGAACACAACTGTTTTGTTACTGAGATTATAGTCAAGGAAGATAACATTGTTCGTCACTGGATGAGCAAGGGACGATTGCAACACGGAGAGAAAACAATTGAGGCAGAACTCTATTCAAAAACCACGGGTAAAGTATTGCTTCCTTACCTGAATAAACATTATGGGGCGCAGGTGGCATTTGATACGCTTGCTTACCGACTCACTGAGTCTAAACTTGGAGGAGGAGAGATTGCTTTGACCGGAAAGGCCGAAGTTTGTGGACTGCAGCTTTATCATCCGGCTCTTTCTCCTGATGTGGTAAATCTGGACCGGGGACGTTTTAACTACAAGATTAACGTAGGGAAGGATTTTCTGGAGTTAGACAGTGCCACGGTTGTTCAGTTTAATAAATTACAGTTCCATCTTTATGCCCGTGCTCAGAAAAAAGACAAATGGCACATCACTTTTGGGGTTGATAAACCTCCTTTTTCAGCGGATGAGCTGTTCTCTTCTTTACCCAAGGGGCTCTTTAGTAGTTTGGACGGATTAAGAACCAGCGGAAAGCTGACATACCATTTCCTCCTGGATATCGACTTTAATAATCTGAATGCATTGAAACTGGAATCCGATCTGAAAGGACCAGGCTTTAAAATACTAGGCTATGGAAGCGAGAATCTCTCCAAAATGAATGGTTCTTTTCTCTATACTGCCTATGAAAATGGTCACCCAGTACGCACTTTTATTGTTGGCCCCGAGAACCCGAACTTTTGTCCGCTTGACAGTATTTCACCGCTACTTCAAACAGCCGTGATGCAATCTGAAGATGGCTCCTTCTATGCTCATCGGGGATTTCGTCTGGATGCCCTGAGAGGTGCACTTATTTATGATCTTAAACGGAATAAGTTTGCCCGTGGAGGCAGTACAATTTCCATGCAGCTGGTTAAGAATGTCTTTTTGAACCGGAACAAGAATCTGCTCCGGAAACTAGAAGAGGCTATGGTTGTGTGGCTTATTGAAAACAAAGGCATCACATCTAAGCACCGAATGTACGAAGTCTATCTGAATATTGCGGAGTGGGGGCCATTGGTATACGGTGCAAGAGAAGCCTCTCACTTTTACTTCGATAAAGAGCCTTCCCAACTCACTCCGGAAGAGGCTATCTTTATGGCTTCAATCATTCCAAAACCAAAACATTTCCGGAGCTCTTTTGATGAGAATATGCAGCTTAAACCATGGCTGGGCAGCTATTATCGTCTGATAGCCAGACGGCTGAGCAGAAAAGGGCTGATCACTGAGGAGGAAGCAGCCAATATACTTCCCGTTATTCAGGTTAAAGGAGCGGCGATGCGTAGTTTTCCTTCACCAAAAGATACAACAGTCACTGTAGTTCTACCTTTGGAAGATGAAGATAATAAAGAATAAAAAGGCAATCACTTCACAGTGACTGCCTTTGATCAGTAAGTTGTTTTTTAAACTATCTATTGAAACTATTATCTTGATCTCTCGCTTCTGGAAGATTCAGATGATTTGCGGTTGCTGTTATCCGTGCTTTTGCTTCTCTCTGAAGAGGAACTTCTTGAAACATTGCTGCTTCTGCTCTCAGAACTTCTTGAAATGTTGTTGCTCCTTTCACGGGTACTTGAAACCGGACGACTTTCTGATCTTCTTTCAGTGTTCACTGGTTGACGGGTTTCAGTGCTAACTCTTCCGTTATCCGATCTCCTTTCAGTATTCACTGTTGAACTGGATTCAGTGTTACTTCTTCCATAATCCGAATTTCTTGAAACACCGCTTCTTCTTTCATCAGAGCTGCTATTGTTGCTTTCTCCATTATTTGAATTTATAATGTAGCTTTCGTTCCGCGGAGTCCTTTCTGTATTCTTGTCTCTTCCAGTGTTTCTATCTCTTCCTGTATTAGAATCTTTACCTTTATTGACATCTCTGTTTACATCTCTCCCCGAGTTGTTATTATCTCTGTTGCTATTATTTCTGTCTACAGGAGTCCTTTCTCTAACCTTGCCATCTCTATTGTCTGAAGGACGAGTGGTATTGGATGGAGTGGTGCGGCTTCTGGATACGCCAGAGCTTCTACCGGTGTTATACATATCATCATTGTACCTTCTCGGAGTAGTTATATTTCTTGAGCTATTACCAAAATCGGAACGGCGGTTGTTCATGTAAACGTTTTCATTTCTTGTTTCAAAATGTCCTCTGAATACATTATGGTTATACCTGTTTGAATAGTAACTTCTATTGTCGAAGTGTGTGCGGAAGTGCCCTCCGTGATAAGTTTTATATTGATAAGGCATATCAAAATAGAATATGAATGGATTCGTATAGGTAAGATATACTCTGAATCCCCATGAATCTCCATTTGAATAGATTGGGCGATAGAAATATTCAATATTCAGGAAACGTTCGTATTGCCACTCTTCCAGTACCCAGCGGAGATCATCATTACGAATATCCAGATAGTAATAATAATCATCCAGTGCCCCTTCGTCATTATAGATTACATTATCCATTATATCACGGACATTATAAATGAAATCAAAATTAATTTCAAATACATCATTATACTGTTCGGTAGAAAGATTCAACTCATAAGCCATCTTATCTGTCAGGAAACGAGCCTCTTTACGAACTTTATTGACGCTCATGGCAGCCATACTCATGGTACTCATGGAAACCATACTGATGGCAATCAAGGTAAATATAAATTTTTTCATAACTCAACAGTTTAATGGTTATTTTTATGCAACAAAAATAGGGTGAGGAATTTCCTCACCCTAATAATTATCCCCAATTGTGTATAGGGATTTCCCTATTTCTTATTTTCTTGTGCTAAACGAATGCCGTTGGCTTCAAGAATGATTAATCTTTTTCTATACAGATCTCCCACACCCTTTTTGAATGTTTTCTTGCTCACTTCAAATGTATCATATATATCTTCAGCCGGACTCTTGTCGGTCAGCTCAATGCTTCCTCCGTGTTCCTTGATATATGATAATAAAGTATCTGCAAAATCGTCTATCTTTTCAAATCCTGGCTTCTGAAGCATCAGGTCAATTTTGCCGTCTTCTCTGACTTGTTTAACAAAAGCTTTTAGCGTCATTCCGGTTTGTAAACGTTGGAAAATCTCTCCTTCGTATAACAATCCGCTGAATTGATTCTCTACAATAGCTTTAAATCCCAGGTCAGTCTTTTGCCAGATAAGAATAGAGACTTCCTCGTTTGGCTGGTATGTAGGAATTTCTTTTGATAAATAGCGTTCTACTTTGGCTGAAGCCACAATGCGATAGCTTTCTTCATCAATATGTGCGTGAACAACATATTTCTTGCCAACCATCATTGTCATTTTTTGTTCCCTGAAAGGAACGAAAAGATCTTTCATCAATCCCCAGTTAAGGAATGCTCCGTATTCGTTTACCCAGGATACTTCCAGACAAGCAAACTCGCCAACCTGAACCAAAGGAGTCAGAGTCGTTGCAATCAGTCGTTCTTCATTATCCAGGTAGAGGAAAACGTTAAGGAAATCACCGATGTTGTATTCTTCAGGAACGTAACGAGTAGGAAGTAAGATTTCACCTTCCTCTTCGCCATCAAGATAAACTCCGAAGTCGACTGTTTTTACAATCTCAAGTACGTTAAATTTCCCTAGTTCTATACTCATATATGAAATTTATTATTTAATGCCTATGAAGTTTACCAACAGATAAATCAGGCCAGCAAGTACTGCACTAACAGGAATGGTTAGAATCCATGCCCAAAGCAAATCTATAGTAACCCCCCAACGCACAGCAGATAGTCTTTTTACTGCACCTACACCCATAATAGAACCAGTAATAGTGTGAGTTGTACTTACAGGAATTTTAAGCGCTTCTGTTAAGTATAGAGTCAAAGAACCTGCTGCTTCAGCACATACACCTTCAATAGGTGTAACTTTGGTAATTTTGCTACCCATTGTTTTAACAATGCGCCAGCCTCCAACCATAGTACCAAGACCAATTGCACCAAAGCATGATAAAGGAACCCAATCGGGTACATTTTTAATAGAGTCAATCTGGCCTGCAGCAATCATCGCAGTGGCAATAATACCCATTACCTTTTGAGAGTCATTCAAACCGTGTCCCAAACTGAACATACCAGAAGTTACTAATTGGAATCTCCTGAAGAAGTTCTCTGCAAAGCGGGCATTAACTTTTCTGAATATCCATAAAACCGAGATCGTGATAGCTGAAGATATAACCAAACCAATAACTGGAGCTAATACAATAAACGAAGCGATTGTTACGATTACTGAAGTGTGGATAGATTGAAATCCTGCTCCACAAATTGCCGCTCCGGCAAAACCGCCGATCAAGGTGTGAGATGATGAGGAAGGAATACCAAGCCACCATGTCATAAGATTCCATGAAATTGCAGCAATAAGTCCTGAAAGAATAATTGGTAAAGTGATATATTGCTCCAAAACAACTTTAGAAACAGTGTTGGCAATACCAAACTCTCCAATAAGATATTTAGCTACAAAGAAAGCAATAAAGTTAAACATTGCAGCCCATATAACAGCTTGTACAGGAGATAAAACCCGGGTGGTTACAACTGTTGCTATAGAATTGGCTGCATCGTGAAAGCCATTGATAAAGTCGAAAATTAGTCCTAATGCAATAACAATAATAAGTAATGTCATATGATTCTATTTTATTAGGCGTATTTTACGAGAATAGTTGTAATAACTTTCCCTGTACTATTGATCTTATTAGCAGCTTTTTCAAGTTCCTGAATAATTTCCTTCAGTTTTATAAGTTCAACAGTATCATTCATTGTGTCAGCTCCTTTAAAAAGGCTCATAATAGCTTCTTCATATACAACGTCAGCTTCTTCTTCCAATTTTTTGATTTCTTTGCAATGTGCGCGAAGACGAAGATCTGTTTTCTTCATGTTAGAAAGTTCATTAGCTGCGCTTTGAATTTCGTCGCAACCTTTGTTTATAATGTTAACCAATGTAATGGCATGATTAGGGAAACTGTGCGGTTGGTAAAGAAGTACTTTTTGTGCACAGCGGTTAATTACGTCAATAACATCATCCATAACATCTGCAAGAGCATGAACATCTTCCCTATCAAAAGGAGTAATGAATGTGTTGTTTAACTCGTGGATAATACTTCCGGTAACTTTGTCACCTTTAACTTCTTCGGCTTTAATTAATCTGCACAATTCAGTTCTATGCTCTTCATCTGCACAAGAAAAGAGTTCCTGGAGATAGATTGATGACTGAGAGAGGATTGAAGCTGTTTCTTCCAACATAGGGAAAAACTTAACATCTTTTGGAGCAAACATGCTCAATAAAGTATTAATTTTCATCAGTAGTCTATATTATTTCGAGTGCAAATATAGAGCTTTCAGATTATTAATGCAATAGTATTTAATTATTTATATTCAAAATTAATGCAGCTGTAACGTATCTGTAACACATCTGTAATATGTCTATAATCTTGTGTAAAACAAATGTAGGTGTATTTAAAATACGGATATCCTATTAAATAACGATATGAAAAAACAATGGCATAACAATAAGTAAATAAAACAGAATATAAAATTGAAACTTTTTTAATATCCATTAAAAAAGTCCGGTTGTGATTAATAAATATTATGAGTTGTTTGATATGTAAATATTCAGATATATATAGTTTGTTTTGTATCTTTGTGTAGACAGAAACAAAAAAGAACGGAATAGATCAGAATATGGAAAAGCAACGGTGTGGATGGTGCGGAACAGATCCGCTTTATGTGCAGTATCACGATGAAGAATGGGGTAAGGAAATTACCGATGATCACAAAATGTTTGAATTCTTAGTACTTGAAAGTTCACAGGCTGGATTAAGCTGGAGTACAATTTTAAGGAAGAGAGAAAATTATCGGGAAGCATTTGCCGGCTTTGATGTGGAGCAAGTAGCTCGGTTTACAAATGAAGATGTGGAACGATTGATGCAGAATTCCGGAATCATCCGGAATAGGTTGAAAATAACATCTACCATATCCAATGCCTGCTGCTTTATAAAGGTACAGGAAGAGTTTGGCTGTTTTTGTAACTATTTGAAATCTTTCCTGCCTGAAGGGAAAATAATCGTCAATCATTGGGAAACATTAGATCAGCTTCCTGCATCCACTCATTTATCGGATATTATAAGTAAAGATATGAAGAAGAGAGGATTCAAGTTCTTTGGAACAACAATCTGCTATGCCCATTTGCAAGCTGTAGGTTATGTTAACGACCATCTGGACTGTTGTTATTATAAGAACAGCCTCTCTTCCACAGCCGTTAAGTAAGAGGAAACTAAAGAACTCTCCGATATATATAAAGTAGGGAATGCAATATTTTACAAAAATGACATTTATTAAAAACAGAATATTTTCTTTGCTATCAATTCTATTAAGCACAATTGCTTTAATTGGCATTATAAAAATCAATCATGATATAGCTATCCGGTATCTGGCTTTAGATAGGAAGGCTCACCTTTTACTTGGATTAACAAATTTCCTGGGCTTTTATTTTAAATTTTATGTTATAATAGCAATAAGTTTAATATCAGAGGGATTGTCAATCATTGCATTAAAAAAGAAAGAAAGCAGGACTACGAATATGGTAGCCTGCTTTTTAGGGATAACATCGTTATTAATAGTACTCTTTAATATCTGGAAATTTTCAAACTGATTTTAGACGAATATAATTTCATTTACTTTTTCCATAATCTGGCTCCAACTCTAATTACAGGAGACAGATCGACATTGGAAATCTGATATGTTGCCCCATTGAAATCAAGACTCTTATCACCTCTAAGGTAAATGTGCATGGCTGGTTGTACATAGAAATAGCGGCCAATAAAGAATTGATAACCCACTCCACCTCCAAAATCAACACTGTGGAGATCCTTTCTTATGCCCGAGCTCTTCTGTTCAATTTCAAAAGTATGTAGTTCTGTATATGTGTAAAGCTCAAGATTCTTCCATACATTATAACCAAGGAATATTCCTGGTGAAGTTTTATAATATCGCTTGAATTCCGATGATGAGTTGTTTACCCCTGCAGTTTCAGCATTATAGCTTCCTCCGTTTATTACGCTAGCCCTGATCCTGAATTTCTTGTATCTGTAACCTACCCCAACATGAAATCCTCCGGTAAGGAACATTGGGAACAGGCTCTCCACTTCCAAAGCCTGATCTACATTATAACTCTTTTGTTTTGGTTCAGCCTGTTGCTCTTCTGTGTTACTTTGTGCAAAAAGCTGAGAAGATGTAATCAACAGGCATGTCAATAATAGTGTAACTCTTTTCATAAGTTCTGATATTTAATAATCTTTTTAATGATGCAAATATCAGAATAGATTACGGAGCAGTTGCTCCTCATTTGTTACCAAATTATTTTTTATTGAAAATAGTGTTTCGGATACGGCTTAGAGATTTTGGAGCAATCCCCAGATAATTGGCGATATGATATAAAGCCAGTCTTTGGAAAATCTCAGGATAATTATCTAATAGTTTCTGATAACGCTCCTTTGCCGGGAGAACTTGTAAATCAATGCTAAGTTGCACCAACTTCACATAAGCCTGCTCCATCAGAATTCGTCCAAATTTCTCCAATTGCGGTATTTGGCTGTATAGGTAAAGTAAATCTTTGTTTTTGATAATCAATAATTCAGAATCCTCTATAGCTTTAATGCTAAGATGAGACGGTGAATTATTCAAGCGGCTGTGATTGTTTGTTATCCATTCCCCTTCTATTGCAAAGTCCGTAGTTTTTTCATCTGCATTATCAAGTGTTTTATAGTAGATAAACAATCCATAATTTATAAATGCAATAGAGTCGCAAATATCTCCTTCTTTCAGAAAATATTTATTCTTAGTTAAACGCCTGACTTCTATAAATTCATTTATAAGCAGCCAGTCATCGTCATTCAGTTGAATGATTGAACTTATGAACTTTTTTATTTTATCAGTTTCTTTCAATTCTTAATAAGTTAATAGATTGTCTATTATCTACAAAAGTACAGATTTTCAGAGAAACGAACCATCTCTTTTCTTTATATTTTTATACTGATGAGGAGCTATTCCATAACAGAAAAAGCTTTTTATGTACATCTATTGAAAATAGAAAGTCATATTTACGCTTGTTTCCCAGTATTTGAATAATTATTCCCATTCAGTAATACCTTAATAAGCTAATTTTGCAGAGGAGATATAAATCTCAACTTATTATTCATTAAGAAATAAACAAGACGTTTTTAATTAAATTATATAGTGTTATGAAGAAAGTGTTTGTATTTATTATTTTAATATCCAGTTTGTTAACTGCGTTTAGCCAGGAAGTACCTACTAGCAGTCAGGTTGGAGCTTTGAAACTACCAGATACAATAGCTCCTGTTTTGGCTCCATTTGCGATGAATAATCTTGTAAAACCAGAGTTTTCTAAGCGAACTGTCAATATAGAAAGTGCGGGAGCCAAACAAAATATACTTTGTACTAAAACTATTCAGAAAGCAATCAACCAGTTGAGTAGTAAAGGTGGGGGTACTGTTGTTGTTCCTGCTGGTCAATGGTTGACAGGGCGTATAATCTTAAAGAGCAACATAAACCTGCATTTAGATAAAAATGCAGAACTCCATTTTAGTGGTGATATAAAGGATTGTCTGCCGGTAGTGTTTACCCGAAATGAAGGTATAGAACTCTACTCACTTGGAGCCTTTATTTATGCTAACGGAGCAAAAAATATAGCTTTAACCGGACAAGGAAAATTAGTGGGTCCTTCACGTGATTGTGAAATCTTTAAGAAGCAGATGGAAGGCGTTGTAATAGAGAATTATATATCAACCCCGGTTGAGAAGCGAATATTTGATGGAAAGAATGGAAAACCAGTCTTTCTACCCATGTTTTTTGCTCCAATAAATTGTAAAAATGTTCTTGTTGAGGGAGTGACTTTAGAAAAAACACTATTCTGGAATGTAGTGCCGCAATATTGTGAAAATGTTATTATACGTGGTATTAAGGTAAACAGTGTAGGCATTTTCCGGAGTGATGGAATAGATATTGACTCTTCACGTAACATTCTGATAGAGTACTGTACTCTTGATTGTGGCGATGATTGTTTTACAATTAAATCAGGCCGTTGTGAAGATGGTTTGCGGGTAAATAAACCATCTGAGAATATTATCATTCGTTACTGTCTGGCAAAACAAGGAGGTGGATCTGTGACTTGTGGTAGTGAAACGGCAGGTATGATCAAAAATATGTATGTACACGATTGTGTATTTGATGGTACCAAGAATGGAATTCTTTTTAAAACACGACGTAATCGTGGTGGTGGTGGAGAGAATCTCTACTATGAACGTATTCGTCTTAACATACCCGGACCAGCTATTAAATGGGATATGCTTGGTTCAAAAGAGTATGTTGGTGAACTGGCCAATCGCTTGCCTGTTCGTAATATAACTTCATTAACGCCATCTTATAAAAACATTTTCATAAAGGATGTTATTATAGAGAACTGTGATAAATTTATTCGTGCAATCGGTATTCCGGAAACGAAAATATCTAATGTAGTGATTGAAAATTGCAATGTTTCATCAAAAGCGCTTTTTGAAATTTCTGATGTTGATGGGTTTACAGTAAAAAATACTCAGATTAAGACCAAGAATAGTGCAATGAATATTGCTGGTGCAAATAATATAGTTTGGGACAACGTAAAGATTACAACAAAGGATTAGGCTGATACTAATTAAAACAATAAGCTGTTTAGCCACTATTCTGGGAATATTTCTACTGATAACTGTTGTATTTAGTATTGGTCGATATATGGTTTAGGACTTTATCCTGGCTCTATCTCTTCTGCATCCAGATACACTTTTGCATCTGATGGAATTTTGTTTACCATAATTCCATAATAGAATGTGCCGGCAGGTAATGTCAGGTTGTAGCAAATCTTGAGTTTATAGTCATAAGTTGCATTCCCAGTTTTCATTAGCAGATGTTCTAATTTGGCAATACCTCTTTTGTAACTCCTTGCACCTACTATTAAGCTGTACTTTGTAAAATCAATATTCTGGAATTCTGGCAGCTGGCTGATATATTCCTTTTTGTACATCTTATCTAAATCTTCCTGAGAATTAATAATAACGATCTGCCCTTCGGCTAAGTTGCATCCTGAATAAAGAACAGGAAGTTCTTTATTTATTTTTATTTCCAAAACAATATCATTCTTATCACAACCGGATATTCCTATTAGCAAAATCAGTGAAATTGTTATAAATAAAATTCTTCTCGTTTTCATTGTAATTTGGGCTTAATTATTTTAATATAAAACGATATTAAGAATAGGTTTACTGCTTATCAGCCTGAGAAATAAATTATAAAACTCTGTGTTTCTGCCCAATTACTTATCAGAATATCTAATTTTAGAAACATTTTCTCGTTTATTTTAAATCAGTCTCTGTCATAAATTCTATTTTTGTAGAAATAAATTTTATATCTGATACGATGAAACTAACACATTTAATAAAACAAAATCTGGGTATAGCTTTCCTCTTCTCTTTGTCGATAAGTATATCTGCACAAGAGGCATACAAGAACCCGAACCTGAAACCTGCTGAGAGAGCAAAAGATTTGTTGCAGCGACTTACATTGGAGGAAAAAGTTGCGCTTATGCAAAACTCTTCAAAACCTATTCCACGTTTTGGTATTAAAGCTTATGACTGGTGGAGCGAAGCACTTCACGGCATTGCCCGTGCCGGCAAAGCAACCGTTTTTCCACAAACAATAGGAATGGCCGCTTCGTTTGACGATGCACTTCTTTATCAGGTTTTTGATGCAGTGAGTGATGAGGCTCGGGTAAAGTATCGTCAGTTTAGCAGTGCCGGACAGTTTGGCCGCTATCAGGGACTCACGGTGTGGACTCCCAATATTAACATCTTTCGAGATCCACGTTGGGGCAGGGGACAGGAAACCTATGGTGAAGATCCTTACCTGACCAGCCGCATGGGGCAGGCCGTTGTTCACGGACTTCAGGGAACTCCGAAGGCCGGTTACGATAAACTTCATGCCTGTGCCAAGCACTTTGCCGTTCATAGCGGACCGGAGTGGAACAGACATACATTCAATGTCGAGAATATCTCGCCGCGTGATTTGTGGGAAACCTATCTGCCTGCATTCAAAGATCTCGTGCAAAAGGCCGATGTAAAAGAGGTGATGTGTGCTTACAACAGTTTTGAAGGCTCTCCATGTTGTGGCTCTAACCGTTTGCTCATGCAGATATTACGTGACGAATGGAAATATAAACATTTGGTAGTGAGTGATTGCTGGGCAATTAATGATGTCTATGTGCCCGTACCAAAAGGACACGGTGCAGAGCCCGATCCGACTCATGCAGCATCAAGAGCTGTAGCTAGTGGCACAGATGTGGAATGTGGTTCTGTTTACGGAAACCTGCCAGCTGCCGTAAAGCAGGGCCTTATTAACGAAAACAAAATAAATCAGTCTGTTCTTCGCCTGTTGCA
>NZ_OY782852.1 GCF_963678425.1 uncultured Bacteroides sp. | reverse complement strand
GACAAAGAACTAAATGTGGTTGCAGACATAGATCCATCAGATCGCCCCATCAGCCAGCATTGGTCCTGGGACAGAATTCTTCGCTCTTGCTTTATTAAACAAAGTGATGTTCTTCTGGGTATTTATCTGTACCGGAATGATTTTGATATGGAAACAGTGAAAAAGAATTTTCTTTTTTATGAACCGCGCACTCTTCACGAATCTTCCCTCTCCTACTTTGTACATTCTATTCTGGCTGCCCGGATAGGAGATATTGATCAAGCTTATGATTTATTTCTAAAAGCCACCCGTCTGGACTTAGACGATTATAACAACGATCTTAAAGAGGGGCTTCATATTACCAGTATGCCTGGTAGTTGGCTGGCATTAGTTGAAGGTTTTGCCGGTATGAAATTAAAAAACGGGAAAGCGTCTTTTGAGCCTATAATTCCTCATAAATGGAAATCATATAGATTTAAAGTAAATTTCAACGGATACTTTTTACTTTTAAAAATCAGCCATAAAGAAATGGAAGTCACTAATCTGGCAAATACGGATGTATGCATTCAAGTCTTTAGCAAAAGCTATACAATTAAGGCTAATGCACTTTTACTAATTTCCATTAATCGCAATGAGAAATAAAAAAAAAGGTTCATTCAAATGATCGAGCTTAACAAATACCTCTTGTGAATTGTTTTTTGTTGTATATTTGCGCCTAATTATGAAAAGGATATTAATAATATACATACTTATAACGGCCATCACTCAGATATCACTCTTTGCGCAAACTGGAGAGTCGTCCACTATGGGCCAAAAGTACAATAGTAATCTTGGAAACAGTCCGAAAGATGGAACTCAGCAAGATACTAACAAGGTAAATACTGCATCTATTGATCCCAATCTCTATATGTGGAAAGTTGACGAGCGTTTGGGAAATGTTCAGATTATTCATGCCGACACCGCTTATCAGCATTTTCAAAACCAAAACCTGGTTGAAGGAATAACCGGACACAACAATTATCTGGGAAACTTAGGGTCACCTTCAATGTCCAGAATTTATTTTGACCGATCTGAATATTCTCAGTATCTGTTTATTGATCCATATTCCAGTTTTTATGTGCAGCCTCAGGACTTTAGATTCTCTAACTCACGCTTGCCATATACAAATCTGACTTACTTTAAGTGTGGCTCAAAAGTTAACGGAGAAGAACGTTTTAAGTCCTATTTTTCCATAAATGCAAATAAACGCCTGGCTTTTGGTTTCAACATTGACTACCAATACGGTCGTGGATTTTACGCCAATCAGTCTACCGCTCACTTTAACGGAGCTCTGTTTGGCAGTTATATTGGTGAAAAGTATCAGGCACATCTTCTCTTTAACAGTTTCAATTTAAAGATGATTGAGAATGGAGGAATAACGGATGATCGTTATATCACAGACCCGCTTGCCATGAGTGAAGGAAAGAAGCAATACGAGCCGGCAAATATCCCGACAGTATTATCGGATACATGGAACAAGAACAAAGATAATTATATCTTTCTCACTCACCGTTATAACCTTGGATTTCACAGAGAGAAAGTGATCAAGGAAAAAGGGAAAGGAAAAGATGATGGGAAAGAAATAGAAAAAAAAGAAATAGAGTTCGTTCCGGTTACCAGTTTCATTCATACCATGAAAGTTGAAAAGGCACACAGAAACTTTATCTCAGATACTGAAACAGCTAACTTCTATAAGAATACTTTTATCAATAAAAACAGCCTTTCTTCCAATGACTCTACCAGTTATTTATCAATAAAGAACACATTTGCCATAGCACTGCTGGAAGGTTTCAATAAATATGCCCAGGCCGGACTCACAGGATTTATTTCACACGAACTCCGCCAGTATAGTTTGATGAATCAGGATTCCATCACAACAGATAAATATACTGAAAATGAAGTCTATGTGGGAGGTGAATTATCCAGAAAAAGTGGTAAATTACTCCATTATTCAGCCACAGGAGAGGTAGGAATGCTTAAAGAAAGTATAGGGCAGTTTCGTTTAAAAGGTAATATAGATTTGAATTTCCATCTTTTAAATGACACTGTTAATTTAGTTGCACGCGGAAATATCAGTAACACGCTGCCAGCTTTTTATATGCGCCATTATCACTCAAACCACTTTTATTGGGACAATAATAATTTCTCAAAAGAATTCAAAACAAAGTTAGAAGCTGAATTGTCTATCAAAAGACTTGGGACCAAACTAAATGTAGCGGTTGAGAACGTTAAAAACTATACCTATTTTGACAGCACTGCAGTAGCAAATCAATTTAGTGGCAACATACAAATATTAGGAGCTACATTTAGCCAGAATTTCAAATTAGGTAAGCTTCATTTAGATAATGAAATTTCTTATCAGAAGTCCGGGAATAGCACTATTATTCCGTTGCCTGAACTATCTCTTTATCATAATCTGTATTTGGAGACAAAGCTAGCAAAAAAGGTACTTAGCCTTCAATTGGGAATCGATGTTCGTTATTTCACTAAATATTATGCACCGGCCTATACTCCAGCCATTGGAAACTTTAATCTGCAGAATGAAGCAAATGGCGTTAAGATTGGAGGATATCCTATTATGGACTTATATGCAAACCTTCACTTAAAACGCACGCGCTTCTTTGTTATGTGGTATCATGTGAATCAAGGTTCAGGTGGAAATGCATTCTATGTGCCTCACTATCCAATCAATCCCCGTCTATTTAAGATCGGTATTTCCTGGAACTTCTATGATTAATCATATAAAGAGAAGATATATTAAGTATCTGATTCTGGGAGCTATATCTGTATTATTAATCGCTGTTTACTGTACCCGGAAAGAAGCTTTAAAAGGTAAACCGCGCGACTATGCAGAGATTAAGAAATCGGGAGTTCTGAGGATTGTTACAGAATACAATTCTTTGAGCTATTTTGTAGACGGAGATACAATTTCTGGATTTCAGTATGAGTTGGCAAAAGCTTTTGCCAAAGCCCAAGGTTTACGTCTGGAAATTGTTCCTGAAATGAGTTTTGAGAAACGTTTAAATGGCCTTTCTTGTGGGAAGTTCGATATTATTGCCTACAACATACCAGCCACAAGTGAACTGAAAGACTCCATCTTATTAACTTCCCCTATCCTTCTGAACAATCAGATATTAGTTCAACGAAAAGCTGGAGCCAACAACCCTCTGTTTATTAAAAGCCAGCTGGATTTGGCGCATAAAATCATTCATGTAGAGAAAGGTTCACCTTCAATTCTTCGTATCCGGAATCTAAGCAATGAAATAGGAGACGCCATTTACATTAAAGAAATTGAAAAATATGGTTCCGAGCAGCTTATGGCTATGGTTGCCCATGGAGATATTAGTTATGCAGTTTGTGATAAAAGCATTGCTTTAGCTTCCATTGATTCTTTTCCTCAGCTGGATATTCACACAGATATCAGTTTCACCCAATTCTATTCATGGGGTGTAAGCAAACAATCTCCCATATTGCTTGATAGTCTCAACTCCTGGCTTAAGACATTTACCAAGAGCAAAGAGTATCAAAGTATCTATAAAAAGTATTATAAAGACTGATCCTGTTCTTCTTTATCTGCCTGTCCCTTTGAGGCGCTGAAATACTGAAATATCATTGACATAGAAGGAAGCGTTTGAGCCAGATATGAAATAAAAAAGCCTATCACGCACAAAACAAACATTAAGAGACTAAAATAGCCTGGTAATGTTGAAGGATTGCCATCAAGGATAGAATTAAACGACAGAGACTGAGCAAACAAACCTATTCCCCATGGAGTAAAAGCAATAGTCTGGATAATAAGAGAAAAAATAGTAGCCAGAATTAAAAGAAAGAGTGTTCCGGCCCAGTTAGGAATACCTAACCGAAATCCCTTCTTTAAAGCTGCTATTACATTTAATTCCTCAAACATATAAATTACCTGTGCATAAGTAAAAGGTATCATTAAAAAAAGAAGTAAGGGAACAGTTAACAGCAATGTCCATTTAGAAAGAATAAATAAACCAGCAAACAGAGCAAGATAAATAATCATAAGAACAAAAAGGACGATACTTACGATAAAGAATCTCTTTGTATTAAGAATTAACTTATCTTTTATTCCCTTGAATGAAAGGCGGGCAATAGAATCCCGCAAAGAATATTCTTTCACCAATAAAAAGAGGAGACCTTTAAAAAGAATATCTCCAATAACACTAATCAGCGCTATTGACAATATAAGAATTAAGTATTTAGTTAACAATCCCGTAGGAGCAGATTTCGCCTGAAAGGCCTGAATCATAAGATTACTGAACGTAGTAAACAAGAACGCAACAATAAAAGCTGTTGGTACTAAAATAAAAGAGCTTAATTTTACCAGAACTTTTAAATTATTTTCAATAAAATCGAATGCAGAAGAGAAACGCCCAGCTAGACTTCTTGACTTTAAAAAAACTATCTTTGATGCTTGATTTTCCATTATAGTGCAATTTTTTATCAGTTTATTCATGTAATGTAATGACAAAAGTAATTAAAAACAATATATTTGCAATTCGATTAACTGTTATTTTTGTTATAAGATAAATAAAGAGAATTAAGAGAAATGATTAGATGGGGGTTTATAGGCTGCGGAAACGTAACAGAAAAGAAAAGTGGACCGGCTTTTAAGAAAATTGAAGGTTCCACTGTTGTTGCGGTAATGAGCCGTGATGCAGAAAGAGCAAAAAACTACGCAGAAAAAAGAGGTATCAAGAAATGGTATACTGATGCAACGGAATTAATTGAAGATCCGGAGGTCAATGCGGTTTATATTGCTACCCCACCTTCTTCTCATGCCACTTATGCCATTATGTCTATGAAAGCTGGCAAGCCTGTATATATTGAGAAGCCAATGGCAAGCAGCTATGAAGAGTGTACACGTATCAACCGAATTTCTCAGGAGACAGGCATTCCTTGTTTTGTTGCTTATTACAGACGTTACCTGCCTTACTTTATGAAGGTAAAAGAACTGATTGAGCAGGGAGCTATAGGAAATGTAATCAATGTCCAAGTCCGCTTTGCACAACCGCCTTACGATCTTGACTATAATAAAGAGAATCTGCCTTGGCGCGTACAACCAGATATTGCCGGTGGAGGATATTTTTATGACCTGGCTTCCCACCAGTTAGACATTCTTCAAGATATATTTGGCTGTATTCTTGAGGCTCAAGGATATAAAAGTAACCGCGCAGGCCTGTATAAAGCAGAAGACACCGTCAGCGCTTCCTTCCAGTTCGATTCAGGATTAGTTGGCTCCGGCTCATGGTGCTTTGTGGCCCACAGTTCAGCCAAAGAAGATCGCATTGAAGTAATCGGCGATAAAGGGATGATTTGTTTTTCCACATTTACATTCGACCCAATTGCAATTCATACAGAGAAAGGACGTGAGGAATTTGAAGTTGAGAATCCGGAACACATTCAGTACAATCTGATTGAATCTGTTATTCATCACTTGCAGGGAAAATCTGTTTGTACATGCGATGGCATTAGCGCTACCCCTACTAATTGGGTAATGGATAGAATCCTTGGTAAAATCTAAGACAAAAACTTACTATTTTTAATGAAAAGACTGATTACTTTCTTTTATATACTACTATTTCCTTCAATATTCTTGTTGGCACAGAACGAGAAAACAGGCCTTTTTAAAAAAGGAAAAGAACTAGGAGAGAAAGCAAAAGAAAATGTAAACATAATCGGACACAAAATAAATGAAATAGATAGCAACTATGTAGATCCAAACAAATACAACTTCGCATTTATGCTTGAAAACAGCAACTGGTATGAATATTATCGTCTAAGCAGCAATGAAAACAATCCTCAGCGACTCACCATTGCGCCCAATATGAGCTATAAACTTGGCGTATATTTTGGATGGAGATGGATATTTCTGGGTTGGTCTATTAATCTGAAAGATTTGTTTGGCAATGATAATCAATCAAAAAAGAAAACTGAATTTGGATTAAGCCTTTACAGTTCCATGGTGGGAGGTGATATCTATTACCGGAAAAGCGGTAGCGACTTTAAACTACTCAGTACAAGCGGGATATTCAAAAATAGTGAAACTCCTGCATACGATAAAGACATTGATGGTTTTTCGGTTGATATAAAAGGCGTTAATGCTTACTGGGTATTTAACAACAAGAAGTTTTCCTATCCGGCAGCTTACAGTCAGTCGAGTAACCAGCGACGTAGTGCAGGATCTTTCATTGCAGGATTTTCTTATTCGCAGCACAAGATTTATTTTGACCACAGTCAATTGCCGGCACCCGTACTAGAAAAGCTAAGTGATGCACTGAAGTTTAATGAGATCAATTATTCTGATTACAGTTTAAACTTTGGCTATGCCTATAACTGGGTTTTTGCAAAAAACTGCCTTGCCGATCTTTCCCTGACACCTGCTGTGGCATATAAAAAATCAAAGGTTGACTCAGATGTGAGGAATTATCCTACGCTAAACGACATGAACTTAGATCTGATAACCAGGGTCGGTATTGTTTACAATGATTCTAAATATTTTGCAGGAGCATCATTAGTGATGCATACTTATGATTACCGTACTAAAAATTTCTACCTGAACAATAGCTTCGGAACCATACGAGTATATGCAGGATTTAACTTCAAAAAAAAGAAAGAATACAGAAATAAATAACAAACAAAAAGGCTGTTTATTTTTTATATATAAAGAGCTTAAAGTAGTTCGTTTAACTGTTTATTCTTATATTTATCAAAAGTTCTGATTATTAATAAACTAATTCCAGCACAATGAATAAAGAACAATTTATGCGTAAAGCTATTGAGCTTTCTATAGAAAACATCGCAAACGGCGGAGGACCTTTTGGCGCTGTTATTGTGAAAGGTGGAGAAATTGTTGCTACCGGCGTAAATAGAGTAACCGATTCATGTGATCCTACTGCTCACGCCGAAATATGCGCTATTCGTGCCGCTGCAAAAAAGCTGGAGACATTCAACCTCAGCGGCTGCGAAATTTACACCTCCTGCGAACCCTGTCCCATGTGTCTTGGAGCTATCTACTGGGCCCGGCTGGATAAAATGTATTATGCAAATACAAAAACCGATGCTATGAACATTGATTTTGATGATTCCTTCATCTATGATGAACTGGAACTTAAACCTGCCGACAGAAAACTGCAATCGGAACCATTACTTCGCGAAGAGGCTCTGAAAGCTTTTGAAGCATGGACCAGGAATCTGGATAAGATTGAATACTAATTGGAGACTCTTTTCAAACTCTTCCTTTTACATTTTTAGTTGCTTTCCACAAAAAAAGATAATACATCATGAAAGATTTTATTTAATATTAAGCAACGAATAGAATCAGACTCAAAATTGACATTTTTTTGTGAAGCCTCAGTGAGGGATAAAAACTAATCTATCACTTTTCAGAAAGCTATAAACCAATAAACTATTAAACTTAGTGAGAGAGTGAGGAATGAAAATAATTTTTCTTTTCATTCTGAAAAACAAAAGATTTAATTTATTCTGATAAGATAATATTCATATATTTGCAGCAACAAAAAACTATTTTTTGAAAACAACTAATTACAGTTCATTGGATATTGCTTAATAGCAGCCTGTAACTTCTTCTTCAGGCTGAATCTTCATCGTTCGGGATTTCTCTCGAACAAAATCTTCATTACTTTTTTTATTATAACGAAATAGGGATTATATCCTGCATTTCTCGAAACCATCTGTTTATTGTTTGTTATTATACTATATCCGTGTGTATCACACAGAAGAAAGTCGGTTGGGTAAAACAGACTTTGCCCAAAGTGTTATTTGAGCAAGGATTTAAAACAACTGGAAAAAAGTAGCAAACAGACAGGAGAATGAGAGGAACAAATTGTATTGATATAAAAATATGAGAACAAAATATTTAATAAAAACATTAGGAACATCATTGTTTTTCACAATGATTCTATTCATCTCAGCCTGGAGAATAGACTATTGGCAAGGATTTGTTTTTTGGGGAACAAATCTGATAACCGGATTAATGAATTTTTGGACAATAAAAAATGATTCAGAGCTTATGAGTGAACGGTCAAAGGTTGGTGATGGAGCAAAATCATGGGACAAGATCATTCTCGGTTTATCTGGTATCACATATTTGATAAGTGTTGTGGTAGCCGGACTTGATTCTGGTCGCTTTCAATGGTCGCCAAACTTTCATTGGAGTGTTTATTTTATTGGATTTATGCTAACCATTATTGGACAGGTTATTTTTCTGACTGCAAGAAAAGAAAATAAATACTTCTCAAGCGTTGTTAGAATTCAAACAGATAGAAAACATTCTGTTTGCGAATCAGGAATATACAAAATTGTAAGACATCCCGGATATCTAGGGATGATAATTTCTT
The DNA here is from genome assembly GCF_963678425.1 of uncultured Bacteroides sp. Classification (NCBI taxonomy): domain Bacteria; kingdom Pseudomonadati; phylum Bacteroidota; class Bacteroidia; order Bacteroidales; family Bacteroidaceae; genus Bacteroides; species uncultured Bacteroides sp. The sequence goes on along the minus strand of NZ_OY782852.1, from coordinate 18,229 downwards.
TGATTGCTATGCCTTTGTTAACGGGGGCAATCTGGAGTTACATTCCGATAATAGCTTCTGTAATATTATTAATCATAAGAACTTATATGGAAGATAAAACCTTAAAAAAAGAACTAACAGGATATATAGAATACACTCAAAAAACAAGAAAACGGTTAATTCCTAAAATTTGGTAATAATAAGTAGTACTACAAAATCAACGATACATGAAAATGGAAGTAAAAATAGAACAAACATCTTTAAAAGATTACTCTATAACAGAAAACATAACAAGAGAAGCATTTTGGAACTTATACAATCCAGGATGTAGTGAACACTTTATACTACACTTGTTAAGAGAAAGCGCCAGTTACATTAAAGAATTGGACTGCATTGCAATTGTAGATAAAAAAATAGTTGGACACATTATTTCAACAAAAGCTAAGGTCATAGATACTCAAGGTGTAAACCAAGAAGTACTATGTATTGGTCCATTTGCCGTTTTGCCTGAATTTCAGAAGCATGGAATTGGAAGCAAATTGATGAACTACTCAATAACAACTGCCAAAAAATTAGGATATAAAGGCATGATACTATTCGGTAATCCCGACTATTACCACCGTTTTGGTTTTATCAATGCAGAAAAATTCAAAATAGCAACTAGAGATAATCAAAACTTTGAGCCTTTCATGGCTTTAGAACTTCATGAGAAAGGACTTACTGATGTTCATGGGCGATTTTTTGAAGACGAAGCTTTTTCTGTAAAAGAAGAAGATGTGAATGAGTTCGACAGAATGTTTCCTCAAAAAGAAAAAGGGAACCCTCAGATTAATATATCTCAATATGAAATAAAGCCATGAAATTACAGGATTTAGGATATAATGATATACACGAAGTATATAGACAAAGTAATAATCTGAACGATTTTACTATTGGGCGTGTTATTGCCGAACATAAAGAAAGATACATTGTTCGCACTGAAAATAAGGAGCTTGATGCTGAAATAACCGGGAATTTAAGATTCTCGGCTACAAGCCGTGAAGATTTCCCGGCAGTTGGCGATTGGGTAGCATTAACAGTTTATGAACCTGAATTCTGTATTATTCATAAAGTCTTTCCTCGTTTCTCAACTATTTCAAGACAGGATATTGTTCACTCGAGTGAAATTCAGATCATTGCAACCAATGTTGACTATGCATTTTTAGTTCAGTCTGTAGATCGCGATTTTAATATCAACCGATTAGAGCGTTATCTGACTATCTGTTATTCAGCCAAAGTAAAGCCAATTATTGTTCTCACCAAAACAGATTTGATAAGCTCAGAAACTCTTGCAGAAATAAAGAGCACTATCAATCAACGAATAAAATCTATTCCAGTGATAGCTATAAGCAACGCTACTCATGAAGGTGTAAATGAATTAACACAACTAATTGAAAAGGGAAAGACCTATTGCATACTTGGCTCTTCAGGGGTTGGAAAATCTTCTTTGGCCAATAATCTGATGGGAGAAAATATTATGCAAACCAATACCATCAGCACCAGTACAAATAAAGGAAGACATGTTACCACCCATCGTGAACTGATAATACTTGATAACGGAGGTATATTAATAGATAATCCTGGCATGCGCGAAGTGGGCGTTACAAATGTGGGCGAAGGTTTAGGGATGACTTTTGATAGCATCTATGAATACGCCATCAAATGTAAGTATAGAGATTGCACGCATACTAATGAAAAGAATTGTGCTGTGATTCAGGCAGTGGAGGATGGTCTGATTGATAAGAATTCGTATGCAAACTATCTAAAAATAAACAAAGAAAAAGAGTTTTTTGAGTCTTCGGTAGCCGAACGTCGGAAGAAAGACAAGGAGTTTGGTAAGATGCTGAAGAACTATAATAAAAACAAAACTTAATTTTTATCATTTATTTAAGGAACCAGTATATCGAAAAGAAAAAGTAAGCCGGAAAGGTAACTTCTGAGCTGCGGAAAAATTGATGCTATATTCTGTTATTATAGGGGGTAGATATAATTTTTCCGCGGCTTATAATCAAGCAATTAGTTCAAAAAGTAAAACGTATTGTCAGAAAACGTCTATATATCTTTTCTCGAAAAAGGGATTAAGCGAGTTAAAAAGTGTTTCACACCTAATTACCAGTGATTTATATAACTAAAAACATACATTTAGCCCCTATAAACAGGTAAAAGAGAATATTTCAATCTTAAATAAAGAACAGCGATACACCCAGTACACTTATTATGGCTCCGATAACTTCTCTTATTGTGACCTTCTGTTTAAAGATAAGATGTGAAGGCCATAGTATAAAGATTGGTGTAAGTGCCATTAACGTAGATGCAATACCCGCTTCGGTATACTGAACAGCCATCAAAGATACAGATACCCCAATAAACGGACCAAACATGGTAGCCCACAAAGCTGCGTTCATCCCTTTGCCATTACGAAACGCGATAGGCATTGTATATAATTCCTTCCGGAGCCACATCATAACAAAGTATCCCAGCATACCGGTTATAGCACGAATATAAGTTGAAGCAAACGGCAGCAGAGTCATAAAATGGTTTATATCTGTTGCAGGAACTGACATTTTATAATAGTTCATCCCCACCTTACTAAGCACAAGTCCTACACCCTGCCCTATTCCTGCCCCTATTCCCAAAAGAACACCTTTTAAAGGTAATTTCAATCCCAGTTTATGTGAAGTTCCTTTGCTGAGAACCGACATTCCAATACCACACAAAGTAACCATCATCCCTATCCATGCATGCAAAGAAAGCTTCTCACCCAATATCATCCAGCCAGATATGGCAGCAGCCGGAGGAGCAAGTGTCATAAACAACTGTCCGAAACGGGAACCAATAAGCACGTAAGAGTTGAACAAGCAATAATCTCCCAGCACATAACCCACAAAACCCGAAAGTGATAACCAGAACCAGGTCTTTGAATCAGCATATAAAGGATAAGGAGCACCGGTAAAGCACCACAAAGTTACGCCCAGAAAAAACAAGGAAAGAAACATTCGGATTAAATTCAGCTGCAAAGAACCGATCCGCTTACAAGCCACTTCTGCAAAAAGAGCAGTAGCAGTCCAGGAAATAGCCACACCTAGAGAGAGTATTTCGCCAAAATATTGCATCTTCGTCTATTTTGGCCACAAAGGTACAACTATATTATATTAAATGAAAGCAAATACATTAATGCGCCTATTTTGTTTTTGCGTATTTTACCATTTCTAGTTATAGACTTTATACAATCAAATATTCAATGAATTTTGAATATATGCTGTGATATATTAGTAAGAGTAGCTGGTTTTATGTTAAAACATAATTCTATCTTTAGTTAATATACATGAGAATATATCTGCTTATTTTAAAAGCATATTTGTTTTTAAAACAGCTAAAATAGTCCTCATTTATATACATATAACAGACTAAATTCAGTAGCTATCAGATAAATTAAAAATTAATTAAATAACTTATACTGCTAATTCAAAAAATACTACTATTTTTGGATGGATTATTTAACAAAAGAATTAATTGCTGGACAGTACATCGTATTTTATTACTATCGTACAAAGACAATGTTAGTAACATAAAGTTAGGAGGATAATCAATTAGGTCTTCACAACATGATATTGACGGTAATGCAAAAAAAATAAAAAAGAGGACTATGGTAACATTTGAAGACAGAATTGAAAGTTCAGAGTTTGTAAAAACTTTGCTAAAAAGAACAATAAAAATATATAGTGACCACCTTGGCCTTTATACCACTCCAGAAACTAGACCAAGTGTTCCATTTGAAGAATATGGAGCCAATTCGAGTGAGAAAAAATTAAAAATAATATTCCGTCGTTATCAAATAGTTTCAGATCATTTTAAAAAGATAGAATTATGTAAAAAATTAATTAGTTCAGAAACAGCTTTAGATTACTGTATAGAAAACAATATAACAGAAATAGAATATTACCAATATCATTATGAGACGTTTGTAACAACAACAATTTCATTATTAGATTTATTAGCAGGTCTTGGAAATGAAGTATACAATCTTGGTCTAAAAAAGACAAAATGTAATCCCACAAACTTTAATAAATTCTCTAAAAGTAAAAGCAGAAAAAGTGCTCTTATTCTAAAAAGCTTTGAGAAATATTTAAGCCAGCTTAAAAAAGAAAGAAACATTATCATTCATTCTGGAGGCTATGAAAGCGAAAAGATAGAATCAATCAACTCAAAAATCATCAACAACGAACTAATTCAGATGGATAGCATCTTACTTGACTGGTTTTCTCAACAAAAGAAAGAAAAAATAGAACTTTTAGCTGATTCAATAGATACTGCAATAAATAAATACTCTGAATTTGTACTTTGCTTTTTTGAATCAATGAATGAAGAGCTAAAAAAAATATAGTACTTACCACTAATACACGAATGTGAAATATGTATGCCGATGTGCGCGTTTAGAAGGATTTACTCCCACTTTACTTAGTAGTTCCACAACAGTGAATACTTCCTCAAATTGTCAAATCCAAAGCCTCAGCCATTAGGTAACAGATTGAAAATAAAACAAACCATTAAACTATAAAGTATGATTGAAACGATTGCAGCAATAGCAACCATTTTGGATTTTTCGATGAAATTATTTGATAAAGTCCAGGGTAAAAATTTTAAAAGAGAAGAAGATCAAATGATAATATTTTTAATTTGCCTTTCTGAAAAGTCAAGGCATTTGAAAAAAGTTCATTCAACCTACCACAATCTATATTACGGTTTTTCTCAGCTGGATAATTTCTTAATCAACCCTAGAGAAGCGCCAAAATACAAAAGATTGACAGATGTCAACCGATTTGATTTATCTATGATAATTAATCAACCTATTTTTACAAGCGCAACAGAAATATTAAAAAACAGTCTTATTGTTGAAATGAATCATATTTATACTAAAATAGACTTATCAGAAAATGACAGTTTCCAATTTTTAAAGTCAGAAGATGAAACTTTAGCAACTTCTGTTGAAAAAATTATAACTAGTCAACAAAATATTGTAAAACTGCATAGTCAATATTGCGACTTTTTCGACAATCTAAAACTAATGCAAGACAAAGATGATTTAGATGATTTAGATGTAAAATGCTTATTAAGTAGTAAGCGTTTAGTCTCAGCAAACTTTAGTAGTATGATTAATGATACAGATATAGCATTGATGAATTATTTGGATATATATCATTTTTGCATGAACTATTTAAAGCAAAAGATGTAATGAGAGCTTTTAAAGAATATAAAGGTATTGACGAGAAATTGACTATTGCTTATCAACAATTTATAAAAGATAGAAATAAAGATACTATCAATAATATGATTATTCAAGCAGCGGAGCTAAAATTAATAATAAAGTCAAGTATTGGTGCCAAAGAATTATGTCATGAACAATATGAATTTATTATTGATTTAGCTTTTAAATGGAATTCTATCTTTTCATTAGAAAATTTACCTCGAGCTATTAATATAATAGCTGCAAACAGAATCGAAGATGACAATGAAGATCTGAATCAAAGAAACTTTCGTAAAGAACGAATAGGTATTGTCGTTAGCAATAAAATGAATAAAACGATCATTGTTGTTAATAATCGAAAAATCAAACATCATATTTATAAAAAATTTACTAACAAAATAACAAAGTACTATGTACATGACGAGACAAATATGTCTAATGAAGGGGATATTGTTAGAATAATGGAAACAAGACCACTGAGTAAGAATAAAAGATGGAGATTAGTCGAAACAATTGTAAAAGCAAAATAAATCCGTTGCATAATAGACGTTTATGGGCAGTTGGCGATCAATGTGCTTTTTAGCAGGTTTTGTTCCTGCATTCACTTAGTCTTTTCACGATAGCGAATGTTCCCGCAAACCGCCAAAGTTCATATCCTCAGTTATTAAGGACTAGTAACAACAAAAAAAAAAACAGCAAATTATAACAAAGAAATAACATGACCACCAGAGAAGAAAAGTTTTATAAGAAATGGGAAGAACAGAGAAAGAAAAAGTGGCTGTATATATTTCTCCATGGTACGGTTTATTGGGGACTTTTTATGGCTATTTCATTGTTCTTATGGAATAGCGACTTTAAGGTAGCAAATATGCATATTTCTGATTTAATAGTCAAAATTATTGTTTTTGGTATTGGCGGAATTCCAATTGGCATATTAAACTTTAATCAGCTCGACAAGAAGTATCTGAATAGAGACATTGCTGACATTTTAGACGGAATTAAAACACTAAAGGCGGGTAAGGTTTGGAAATATGACAATCTAATCATTAACAATATAAATAATGAAACTTTAGTTGTAAGAAACAAGTTGTTTTGGTTCGACAAATCAGGGGATATAAACGAGAAAGCAAATGAGTGTTTTGATGCCGTACTGAATGATTATCAGCAAATAAATAAAGAGCCTAAATTTCAGGAGTTCTCAAAGAACTATAACGTGAGGATTCAGATATTTGAGGTATTAGACAACGAAACACCACTAATTGACAAAGCAATTTAAAAGACACGTTACATAGAAAACAAAAGATAAATGAAAGTTTGCACAATAATTTCGGCTCTTTAAAAATAATATTTGGTTATAAAGAAGTTTTAAACTTGTATACAGCACTTATGATAAGCGTCAAATTGCAGTTAAATTCATCAAAACTAAAAAATAATACCATGAAGAAAACAATTTTAATTCTGATGTTTACTCTAATGTATAACATCTCATTTGGACAAAATAAAGTAGATGCTGAAAAGCTAGTTGACGAAGGAATTGCCTACCACGACAAAGGAGATTATGATGGTGCCATTTTTAGATACGATAAAGCTCTGATACTGGACAAAGACAATTTTCTTGCATTGACAGAAAAAGCATTCAGTTTATTAACATCCCAAAAAAACGAAGAATGTATTAAATGTTGTGAAAAAGCAATTGAAACTCATCCAGAAGAAGAAGGACTAAAAAATGTTTATGTAACATACGGGAATGCTTTAGATGGCTTAAATAAAACGGATAGATCAATCGAAGTATATGATGAAGGAATAAAACAATTTCCAAACTTCTATCTGCTCCATTTCAATAAAGGAATAACACTAGGGAGCGTGAAAAAATATGATGATGCATTATTCTGTTTCCAAATGTCAGCTAAGCTTAATCCAATACACGCCAATTCTCATAATGCAATTGCCAGGATTTCAAAGATAAGCGATAGAAGAATTCCTGCATTATTGGCTTATTGCAGATTTTTATCTCTCGATTCTGAAAGTGACAGGGCAAAACAAAATCTTGAAAGTGTAAGATCTATAATGAAAGCAAATGTTGAAAAAACCGGAAACAAATCTATTAACATTAATATTAATAGCAATATGCTTAGTGACGCATCGGCTAAAGGAAAACAAAAAGAGAACAATTTTTCGGTTACAGACATGATATTATCTATGGAAACCGCAATGGATTTTGATGAAAAGAATAATAATAAGTCAGAAGTAGAACAATTTATTAGAAAATTTAATACCGTTTGTTCGTCATTAAAAGAATCAAAGAAAGATAATCATGGATTTTTTTGGGATTACTATGTTCCATATTTTATTGAGATGAAAGACAAAAAGTTAGTTGAGGCTTTTTCGTATGTAGCTTTTGCATCTTCAACTGATCCGAATGTTTCTAAGTGGTTAGAATCAAACAAAGAAGAAGTAGAAAAATTTCTTGAATGGTCAAAATCATTTAAATTCGCTACTAACTAAAGAGACCATCCATAACATTGAGAAAATGGAAACAAAAAATGAGCGCCCAACCAAGTTGGACGCTCATTTTTTACTTATACTCAAAAGCTTGCCAGCAAGCCCGAGTTTTTCCTATAAAAGACTCTTCTTGCCAACCAATGTATCGTGGTTGTTTTTAGCATCTTTCCAGTCAACTTTCTTAGTTGGGTCAATGCCATTGATGTATTTTTCAATGTTTGTATAGCCGTCACCACTCAAGTCGCCGTTAGCATCGGAAGCATCGTGAGGATTCAATCCGTACTTGATTTCCCATGCATCTGGCATACCATCGCCATCACTGTCTTTGTAAGGTTTACCTTTGTATTGAGGATAACCGCCAACCTGACTTATATCGGTAATAATACCTTGCTTGTAGGAGTCTGGTTTTTGTCGGCGATATTTAAACTGATAGTATGTTTTAGAATCTGCTTTCTTATCATAATAAACTTCGCCTGTACGCACCTGATTAATGATATGCTCGTCAACTATATCTCTTTTTGGGAAATTAGCTCCTGCATTATCAAGAACATAGTTGTAAGCTTCCTGAGCTGGCATGATAGGGAACTGAGGCATAGTGAAAGGTTCATCAACCTTCATCTGTGGGAAATAATTCTTTTCCGCATCTTCTTTGCTGATTTCAACACCCTTCAAATCTCTTAATTGTACACCACCATTCCAGTTGTCTTTAGTAATCTGATCATATCCTTCCATGATATTTCCAACTACATAAAGTCTTCCAAATCTGGCATGATCAAGCTTACTGCGTCCTGCCGACTGTGGTTCAATGATACGATGACCAACAAGAGCATCTTTCGGAGTAGCCGGTCCTGGTTTATAATAGTTGTTTATGATATTATACAGTGCAGTATAGTCGCCTCCGTCAACAGTGCGGTGCACCCAGTTATAAATAACGTTATTGGCAAAGTTGAAGATACCGTTCCAGCCAATTGACGGGTTACGACCGGTATTGTTAGCCCACAGGTTTCTCATGAAAGAACAGTTCTCACCACCAATTGTACTACCAAAGGCGTGATTGTAAGTATCAAGTCCCTGAGCCGAGATTGTGTTCTGGATAGTTACGTTTACTGTAGGAAGTTTATCTTCCTGACGACCATTCTTCGGATCGAACATGTGGCGATAGAATGAGATGTTCTCATCAAGTCCCCATGAACATGAACAGTGGTCAATCATAATGTTTCCGATTGGATTACCACCAAAGCCATCATCACGACGACCTACATCAGTAGCTCCACGACGGAAACGCATGTGACGTACCACAACATCGTGAGTATTTGCCCAAACTGTTTCACCGGCAATACAAACACCATCACCCGGAGCTGTCTGACCAGCAATAGTAATATAAGGAGCACGGATAATCAGCGGAGTCTTAAGATGGATAATACCGGCAACATTGAATACCACAATACGTGCACCACCTGTTTCACAAGCTTCACGCAATGTACCCGGACCGCTATCGGCCAGACTGGTAACAGTTATAACTTTACCGCCACGACCACCGAAAGAGAATTCACCACCTCCCATTGCACCTGGGAATGCAGGAATCTTAGCCTGCGGAATGTCTGTAGGGCGAGCAGCCCAATCAATGTAAGGCCTTCCGTGTTTGGCTTCTTCATTAATAACAGGCAAAGCCTTTTGCCAGGCGGCATCAGAACGCTCTTCAGCTTCTTTCATCATTGCGTCTGATCTTTTCTTAATGCTGTCGGGCACTGCAGGATACTGCGCCCTGACTTGTTGTGCTGTCAGCAATGCTGATACCAGCGCAACACTTAATACATATTTTTTCATTGTTTGAAAATTGATAAAGTTTACACTTCAATATGCTATTAAGACTCTATTCCTTTTGATATGTAATCAGTTATTAGAAAAATCTAATTTGAAAATATTCATTGCTATATCTATTACAAAAAAGACGGAAAAATAAAGTTTTTCCGTCTTTTTATAAAGAAAATGTAATATGAATACTATTTTCAGATATCTGAGTTAAAATGTTACTTAACTATTTTCACAGTCTTATTACCACATTGTACTATATAAGTACCCTTTGATAAAGATTGCACATCAATCCGGTTTTCACCGCTGGTTATACTTGTATTTATCAGGCACTGACCGGAAATATTAAACAACTTCATTATCTGGTTTTTATCTGATTTAACAATAATCCATTCGGTAAATGGATTTGGATAAACTTTGATTTCTCCTGCAGACATGATCTGATCGTCCTGTAATCCAATTGTTGCATCTGTTGCCCCAAAACTATCCATACAGAAATAAGCAGGAATAGTGAGACCGAAGTTATTTTTGCGGGAACTATCAATTGATATACGAACTTTGGTAACTGCACCCAAAGAACTTAAATTGTACCATTTCCAATCGGTTACCACAAATCGTTCAGCTGCGTTGGCAGAACGATAGTCGGCCAGATAAATCTCTTTTTCTGTTTTTGAACCGTCTGCTTTGGTTCCGGTAAATTTAATTTTAAACCAGTCGCCTTCTCCGAATGGAGTACCCATAAAGCTATCTCCATTAATAATGCTATTGTAAGTATATGCAGCATTTGTAAGATACACTCCAGGAATTACATCGCCACTAGTATTATTGGTTACATAAATATCTGTTCTTGCGCCCATGGTATAAACAACGGCATAATTGGCACTGTTTAGAGCTCCATGTCCTACCACTGAGCGGAATTGCTGCATCAAAGAATTAGCCGGATCAAAACTTGTTGATGTTTGACTTGAATAAGAGTATCCTCCCCAGTAATTTAAGTCGGGAGAATAAGTGTTGCTGAATGAGAAAGAACCACTATAGAATTTACTTTCCATATTATCGGATGTATTACCTGCAGGTCCTTGCCAATAACTATCATTTTCAAGATATAGATTTTCAAAATCGGCTACTTTCTGAGTTCCGTTCACATAAATAACAGTACTTAGGGTACTGTCTTTTAAGCTGGCATCTACAACCGTAAGTGTGTAATGTGAAAGCACGGAAGGCTGAACGGTTAATACAGAATCTGTACTGATTATTTCATTTAGGTCATTCTTCCATGAATAACGGTATGGATAAACACCACCGGTTACCTGCGGAAAAAGCGCAACATTTGTTCCGGATTCTGTGCGTCCCCATTCACTGGGTAGAACTACACTTAATGGCACAACCTCTTTTGCTGTAGTAAACACATCGGTTGCTGTTACAATTGATTCTTTATTTAAAGCACTAACCATTACACAATAAGCTTTGTAACTGGTTGCCTGATTTAATGCGATGACGTTTGTGGTCAGTTCTTCTGCTTTATTGATATTCTGAGGTGTCTGTTCAAGCAGTTTTGCAACAGTTGGTACTTCTGCATCTGATTTTTGAATTAACTGGTAGAACTTTCCAGACTGATTATACTTCACTGTAAGATCTACACTATTATGAGTGATGTTTTTAATTTTTGGATATCCGATTTCCATTTCAGGTGTAGCCTCAACAATTGCTTCATACTCATAAGCTCCGATGGTTGGAGTGATTGTGCTACGTGTTTTATCATCAGCATCAAGAGTTATAAAATCTACAGGTAAAGCAGAGTTTAACCTCCCTGCTGCAGTGAGATGCAGATCGGTTTCACTTACAAACCCAGCCGTTTCTGCTATTCCATTTAATTCATTGGCTGTAGTGATCCATGCATTTAAATCGGCTCCCCATTTGTTTGAGAATGAGGTTCCTGTGAGCAGATAAGCATTATTCTTGAATGAAAATGCCTTGAGCTGTGATTCTTTATTAAAGAAATAAATGTTCGAAGTTGTTTTATTCTGCAACAGATTATTTTGAAACACCATGTTTTTCATTGTTTCATTGGTACCGGTAATCCCCAATGTATATCCTCCGTTTCCACTTAATAGTACTGTGTTATGATAGAGCTGGATGTTAGAACAATTATCGGTTATCGCAATACCATAAGTTGAAGTATTTGGTGAATTAATTATTGAAATTGCATTATTGTAAACTAATGCAGGTTTTTCTACAGTTCCGGCAAATTCGTTTCTAAGATTAATACCTTTGGAATAGTAGGCCTGCGAAATGCTGATTTTATTGTTTTGTACAACTGTGGCTTCCTTGCATCTGAAGATATCTATTGCCTGATAATCAGTTTTCTGAGTAGTAGCACTGCTTATTATGTTTTTTGTTATCACACCATTGCATTCATCGAGCAGGTAAATTCCTTTGGAGGCCTGGTTTACAAGGTGATTATTACGAATGATGGCACCGGTTTCTTTTGTTAATGCCACATAGCTTGTACCTCCCATATACAATCCAATATATCCACCAGTTATAGTATTTCCTTCAATAGTTGCATAATCATTATTACCGCCATCAACATTGAGTGGCTCCATATAAAACTGATTCATTCCGGTGTATCCGCTCGTAATAAGATTAGCTGTAAGCATACAGTTACGCATTGTGAAGTTTCGTGAAACATTACGAATGTGCACATTATAAGGATAAGCCTGATTCGTGGGAGTAAAACTTATATTCTCAACAGTAACATACGAGGTACTGTCAACACAGAACATTCCGTATTTTGTACTACCATAAGCAGGTTCAGAATAACCGGAACCGCTGATAATAACATCGTCGTTGTTTCCTGAAAGTGAAGTAAACGTAATTGAATTTGTAGCTGAAGTTCCTGGAATATATTTCAATAATACATTTTCAGGATAGGTTCCGCTTTCTACTTTAAAGATTACAGGCCCCTCTATTCCATCTTTCATAGCTTGAATAGCTGCACCAAACCCGGAATAATCAGCCGATGTCGATTTTCCAATGAGATGATTCCCTGAAAAGCCGCTTTTTACAGTACGTTCCACTGCTGTGGCGGTTACAATTGATGATATTTGAGTATTGTCAACTGTAACATTTGACAGAGTTGCACCAATTTTGTTGCCAGCTGGTGTATTCTTATCCACATTGCAGGCAAGCCAGAAATTGTATTCACCTGCATCGGTAAGAGAAAGACCGGATAAATCAAAACTGATTTGTTCTGTTGAGCTATTATTCTCACCTAGTAGATTATTGGCTATGAAGCCACTTGATTTTCCGGTATAGTAAAGCAATGTTCGGGTTATGTTGGATAAACTGGTTGTAGTACCTTTATTAAAGGTCAGATTGTTTATTGTAACATTCCCTTTGTCGCCACCAATTTTAAGCACTATTCTTTGTATCGGCGTTTTTTCTGAGCCTCTCATGATGGTTGATTCTCCTACTTGGGAAGTTATTATGGTTTCAACAAAATGAGCCTGAGGAGTATATGATGAAACTTCTGCTTCCCAGCCGGCATTAGTAGAACCTGATGAGGTGGAGACAAAACGAATAGTCAATGCACCGTCTTCTGTATTTGATAAAACCTGTGCCGGCAGATTACTGCCTGATACTTTTGCCAATAGCTTATCAGCACTGACCTCTTTCCCGGCATAAATATACATGTAGTGACTAAAATAGGTATTGAATTTATTAAACTCCATTTTTACAACATCGCCAAGTTTAGAAGGAAGAAAAGTAATCTGTCCGTCAAAGCTTAGGTTGTAAGAATTATCTGCACCTCCGTTATCGTAGAATAAACGAGACTTGTATAATGTAATCTGTCCGTTATCTCCACTAGCAAGCAGGACTTCATTTTTAGTAAGTCGCTGTCCGTTAGGATCTCCTTTATCTACAGGCTGATTTTGTCCATTAAGGATTATAGAAATAACTTCCACATCTATAGCCTGATTATTTTCCACTTCATCTTTAATATCGTAACTTATCCAGAAATAAGATTTACCTTCGGGTAATAGCTGACTGGCAGAGATATTTGTTTCATTAGCATCTGGAGCCGACAAAGTACCAACAGGAACGGCACTGGCAAAATTCTTTTCTGCACCAGAGTAAAGCACATTCACTTTGCTGACCGACGGTAAAGAATTCTTCAGGTTCAGTTTAACACTTTCCAGTGTAAGCGGATTTAATGTGCCATTGGTAGTTATTTCAAATCCTACAATTTCTTGGTTTGAACTGCCCGGAGCAATGTTAGATGTATTATTCTGAAAAGCAACAATGCTATCTACAACCATTTTATGATCTACAAACGGGCGAACTTTAGCATTCCAGCCTGTTCCTGCATAATAAGCAGACGTTGTGTTGGCATTGAATTTTACTGTGAGAGAGCCATCAGTAGCTGTTGAACGAAGTTTTTTACCCGGGCCAACTTTACTTTGAGCGTTATCATTCAGCTTCCAAAGAAGGTTTGCTGTATCAGGCTTATTTCCACTGTAAACTTCAAAAACAGCTTTTGTTCCAGCTGTTGAATTAGAATAATAGACATCGAATGCACTAAATTCTATTTCTGCTACACCTTTATCTGCTGCAGGGGTAAAGGTTACTTGGCAATCGGCATTATCATAATTATAATATGCAGGATTATAAGGACTTTTCTGATCGGTATATACCCACTCATCATAAACTGTTTTATTATAAGTTCCTGGTTCTGCTTTAAAAGCATTAGTTACCGTAAGGGTGGATTTTTGCTGATTGTTCATCGTCTGTTCAACACCAGAAAGCGTTATAGATTTTAAGACAGCAGCCACCATATTTGTATTTAGACTGTTTTCAGCAATATCATAAGTCAGAGCAAAGTAGTTATTTCCTTCCACCAGTTCTTGTTCTCCAGCTATTGTAAACTCACCGGATAAAGGATCTGTTTCACCCACAATATTAGTTGTTGAGAAGTTGCCGGTCTTTCCAAGGTAATAGACTCTGGCTTTTTTAATATTTTCAGTTACTGAGGTTCCTGCCGACTCTATCTTGACCGATTGCAGTTTTAGAGGATTAAGCGTATTGTTTGTTTTTACATTAAAAATAAGCAACGGTTCATTAGTATTTCCGGCAGCAACGATAGTTTTAGTTGAAACAGTACTGGACACTTCAGCGAAACTCATATCTCTCGGTACAAATTCAGAGACAATAGCCTCCCAACCATTAGCCGGCACTCCGGTTGTACTTTTCATTGTTATAGTTAATGCACCGTCATCAGAAGTTGATTTTACCGTTTCTGCTTCCTTAAGCAATGTTGTGTTCAATTTACTTTCATCGGCTATTTTACCGTTATAAAAATTAAAAACATCATTGTACCCTACACTCGACGTATTGAATATCTCCAGTTTTGAGAAATCTATTTTAATTTTTTTACCAGAAGAAGCTGGCACAAAAGTAATTGTTCCATTAAAGTTGGCAGAAATCTTGCCTGTTTTACCTCCATCGTCATAGAAATTCATAGAATCGCCAATGGTATATGTAAGCGGTTCACTCTGGATAAAAATATCTGATGATACTTTAGCATATTCTGTAAGTGCCGGAATTCCCGTTTTTACCTCACCACCAACGGTTAACCCGGTAAGACTAACTGAAAGAGATGTTCCACAAACTGCATCGGGCAATATATCTGCTTTGAGTTGAAAATGATTTGTTCCGCTTTTCAGTGCTAATGATGCAGGTATGGAAATAATAGCATCGCAATTTTTCACTTCACTAATTAGCTCATTACCAGAATAAAGTTTCAATGACTGAATTGTATTGGCAGGAATGGAGTTGCTAAAATTAAAATTACTTATTATTTGTGGATTATTTACTCCTGATGTTTCAACATTTATATCAAGTAATACTTGGTTTCGCCCTCCCCTGTTTACTACTGCAGAGCTCAATGATGAACTGGTAGATACATACTCCATATTAGTTGGAGTTACACTCTTCACCCTGATTGTCCATCCTTTTTGACTGTTGGAGCTTGAGCTATGAAAACCAAATGTAAGTTTTCCGTCTGCCGACTGTGAAAGAAACGTTTGACCGGCAAGTGTTTTACCAAGTTTGCTAATCCATCCATCTGGCATTGGATATCCAGTTTTAGCATAACCGTTATAAAGCAATAGATAATTAGAACTACCATCAAGATCAATATCATCAATACTAATTTGAATAATATCTCCTGCTTTGCCCGGAGAGAAACAGACACCGGCATCTCTAAAGGAAGGAATATTTCCTGAAGCAACGCATTTAAATGTAATTTCATCAGAGACAGTGATGTCTTCATGACCATCCCCGGCTTTCAGGTAATAAACGTTTGAAGCAGCGTCAAATGCATTCCGTTGCTGAGCAAACGCATTACAAAATGGAAGTAGAATGCTCCATAGTAATAAAGAGAACTTAAAAAATCTCATAAGAAAACATGTGTTAATTAGACATTATGAGGCATAACAAGTACACAGAAAAAATGCAAAAAAGGAATGATAAATTCTGTGCGTTTAGCTCTATCCTCGAAAGCTAAAACAAAATAACACATGGCAGGTCTTCTGACTTACTCCCGTTATTGAACGCCTTCCCGGAAGCTCTTACTAATTTCCTGTAAGGGAAAAGACTATCTATTGAAAGATAGATGTAGAGCCCAGTGGCAGAGATTGTTCAAAACGTTTAAATTAATTCCTAATGATCAATTAATTCAGAGCTTACAGCAGCGGGACTGTTCAGGATTTCCACCTGATTCCCTTTTAATCTTTTATTGAGAATGCAATAAAAGAACCAATGCTGTTGCAAAGGTAGAATATTTTTTAAATATTTATTATTTTTTCTTTGCTATTTTATTTCTACTTTAACACAATCGATTATAAATTAAATTTTTGCATACAATAATTCAACTTATATTTTTATGTAAGAATTACACTTACTATTCACAAAAAAAAAGAATCGCTGAAGATAGAGAGTCTGATCTATTTTATATAGATTCTACAAGCAGTTAGATATGCTACTAAACTCTGATAGATACGTCTTTAGGAGTTACAAATCCCAGTTTATAATAGTTATTAGAAAAAACTAATTTGGAACAGCCTGAGCTTCACATGATGTTATCTTATATTTCCTGTTCGTTTATACGCATTGATAAACCACTTAAGCCTCTTTGTGACATGCAGAAAAAGATATATAAAGAATACGATGGCAACTTTATCATGAATCTCAAGAAAAGTCTTCCGAACTATCGGAGCATTGCCTGCTAAATCAATAAACCATGATAAATAACCTGTTAAAGCAACAATTAAGAAAATTACAGATAGCGTAATTACTTGTTTGTTCTTTGCTATAAGTCTCTTTACAACTACGGTTTTATACCATTTCCAATGCTGACTTACATGACACACAACCAGAAAAGAGATCAGAATAATTAAAATTTTATGAATCATAGTCCAGCCGGAATAACTTATGCCATAAACCATTTTATTCATGTCAATCATCCCATGGTGTCCAACATGATAGCTGAATTGTATCAGGAATCCTGAAAACACCACTACGAAACCAATAAGAAGCAAACTAAGATTGATTATAAAACGGAAATCAGATCTTTTCTTACGAGAATTGTCGTTGTGCTCTGTAGTCTGAATTTTAGATATTGCATTATACTCACACGCTTTCATACACTTAAAGCAACCCGTACAATTATTGCTTCTTACAATAACGGCATGCTTATGCCAAGGCAGATTTATCCGCCCGAATACATTTTTACTACATGCTTCCATGCATTTCCAGCATGCCTCGCACTTTCTGGTATCGAGCCGGATATATTTGGTTGTAGCTCGTCCCCCACTATTGATGTCTGTTCTCATATTCTTTTTTCAACAAAAGTACACTGATGAGAATCTTTGGGACGATAACAAAAGATAATAAATGAGGCCTACTTTCTATTTCTTATCCTACTTAATGAAACCGGGGTAATCCCGAGATAAGACGCAATATAGTGCTGCGGAATTCGCTTGATTATATTGGGTTGATTTTTTACTAAATCCTCATAACGTTCCTGAGGAGTATCTTTTATTCTGGAAAGAAAAAGCCGTGCATAGTTGCTAAATCGTTGAAAAATAAAACTCTGGAATTTATCTTTCAGCTCAGGATAGGTTGACAGAAGCATCTCAAAGTCCTGTTTCTTAACTGAAAGAATTGTAGTAGGTTCAATGCTTTCAATGGAAAATAAGCTCGGAGTGTTATTCATTACACTGTCAATTGAAGCCACCGGTTGCCCTTCAAAAAAGAATTGAAAAGTAATATCTTTCCCGTCTTTATTAAAGCATTCCCGCAAACAACCATTTTTAATAAAATGTATATAACAGGCAATTTCGCCTTCGTTTAGCAAGACTGTTCTAGCTGCCACCTGCCTTTCAATAAAGATAGTTTCAAATCGGTCCCGATTCTCTTTATCTTCTCTTATCTTCTTAATTAGTTCATCAATCATACATGAGATTGTTTATTGCACCACATTCTCTATTATAAATATTTGATATGCAGTTTATGTATGTGCATTATCCGTGCGCAATATTCACAAAAATCCGGAACATACGCAAGGAATTTGAAGGAGATTTAGAAGAC